>JALZBI010000019.1 GCA_030947565.1 Actinomycetota bacterium | reverse complement strand
CCCGTTGGTCGCGTAGCCGAGGCGGGCGGCATTCTCGAGCGCCGGGTGGTCGTTGGCCCGGACGGCGGCGGACCTCACGTCGTTGGTGTCCATGGCCGCATCCTTGCGGAGAGCGGCCCCCCTGGTGGGTGAAACGAGGCCCGAAACGGGGGTGGGACCGGGTTTCACCCTCAAGGGTGGGGCAGGATGGGGCGGTGTCCACTGACTCGCGCGACCGTCACGTGGGACCACCGACCACCGGGTCGGGCAGCGCCGACGAGGGCGCCGACGCAGCCATCGACGCCGGCGTCGACGGGCCCAGCATGCAGGTCGTCGAGGTCGAGGTGGTCGAACCGCCGATCCCCGACCGGGTGCGCCGACCGGCCGACGCGTTCCGTCTGGCCGCGGCCCTGGTGGTGCTCGTCGGAGGGCTCACCCTGTCGGTTCTGGCCGTGGGCACGCGGGGCGCCGTCGAGCAGGACCTCAGCGAGGCGGTCAGCGGGCTGCCCCGTCTCCTGCTGACACTGCTCACGTTCCTCGCCGGCCTCGGCATCGTCGCCCTCCCGATCGCGGTCGGGGCCGACCTGCTGGTGCGGCGGCGGCCCCTGCAGCTGGTGCAGTCGTTCGGCGCGGCCCTGGTGGGCGCGGTGCTGGTCCTCGCTCTGGGCCGGCTCATCCTCGCCGGTCCGCTGGACGGGCTGCAGGGGCCACTGAGCCGGCCACTGGCCAGCGGGCCGTCGGCGCCGCTCGACATCACCCTCGTCACGCTGCTGGCCCTGCTGACGGTCGCCGACATCGTCGGACGCAAGTGGATCTCCCCGGCGGCGATCGTCGTCGTCGCCGCGACATCCGTGGTCGCCTTCCTGTCCGGGTCGCTCGCGATGGGCGCGGTCGTGTCGTCTCTCCTGCTGGGCTGGATCGTCGGCCTGGCCGTCCGGTTCGTCTTCGGGGCCACCTCCACCCGCCCGCCCGGCACCGAGATCGCCAGAGCCCTCGTCGACACGGGCATACCCCTCACCCGGCTCGAGCTGCTCGACGTCAACGTTGCCGGTGACCGTCACTACGCGGGCACGACCAGCACCCTGCCGGTCGACGTGCACGTCATCGACCGCGACACCTTCGGGCTGGCATCCGGACGCCGCTTCCTGCGGGTGCTGCGACTGCGCAACGGCTTCACCCGCCCGCCCGCCTTGACACTGCGTTCCGAGATCGAGCACCGCACCCTCATGGGACTGGTCCTGGCCCAGGCCCGCATCCCCGCCCCTCGCCCGGTCGCGGTATGCGAGGTGGGGCCGTTCGCGGCCGTCGTCGCCTACGTCGACCCGCACGGAACGACCCTCGCCGAGCTCGGCGGCCGGCTCGACGACGCCCAGCTCGGCGAGGTCTGGCGCATGTTCGCCATCCTCCAGCGGCGCAAGGTGGCGCACCGGTCGCTGGGGCCGGACGTCGTCATGGTCGACGACGACGGGCGGGCGGGCCTGCGGTGGGTCGGAGCGGGGGACCTGGCCGCCGACGACGTGACCCTGCGGATCGACCTGGCCCAGCTGCTGACCACGGTCGCGCTCAGCGTCGGCCCGGAGCGGGCCATCTCGTCGGCGGTGGCTGAGCTCGGCGAGGATGCGGTGGTCCGCGGTGCGCCGCTGCTGCAGAAGGTGGCGTTGACCCGACCGACGCGCGACGCGCTCAAGGACCAGGCGCACGACGGGCTGCTTCCCCGGCTGCGCGACGGGATCGTCGCGCTGCGGCCGTCGACCGAGGCCGCCGAACCGGTGGAGCTGCGTCGGGTCACGGTGCGCGGTGCGGTCATGGTGGTCGGCCTGCTCGTCGCGGCCTACGTCATCCTCCCGCAGTTCGCCCAGGTCGACTTCGGTCACGTCCTGCGCACCGCCCAGTGGGGCTGGGCCGCGGCGTGCGTCCTCTTCGCCATCTTGACCTTCGCGGGTGCGTCCATCGCTCTCAACGGTGCCGTGCGCATCCGCCTGAACTTCGTGCATACCTATATGACCCAGCTCGCGGTCGCGTTCAGCGGTCTGGTCGCGCCCGCCGCCGTGGGAAACATCGCCCTCAACACCCGCTACCTGCAGACGTCGGGCCTCCCCCCGGCGGTCGCCGGCGCGGGCGTGGGTGTCGCCCAGGTGGCCCAGTTCTGCTCCTACGTCATCCTGCTGCTCGTGTCCGGCGTCCTGGCCGGGACGGGGCCGCAGGCCGCGTTCACCCCGCCGCCGATCCTCGTCGCCGCAATCCCGGTCGTCGTGCTCCTGGTGCTCGGGCTGCTCGCCGTCCCCAAGGTGCGAGAGGTCCTGACGAAGCGGGTGATCCCTCCGCTCAAGGCGGCCCTGCCCCAGGTCCTCGCCGTGTTCCAGACCCCCGCCAAGCTGGCCCAGCTCATCGGTGGCGCGCTCATGCTCGACGCCAGCTTCGTCGCGGCGCTGTTCTGCGCCACCCGGGCGTTCGGGGCCGACACGTCGATCCCGGCGACCGCCGTGGTCTACTTCGCCGGCGCCATCATCGGCTCCGCCGTCCCGACGCCGGGCGGGCTGGGTGGCATCGAGGCCGCCATGTCGGCGGGCCTCATCGCCATCGGCGTCGACAGCAGCACCGCCGTCTCCTCGGTGCTGCTCTACCGGCTGGCGACCTACTGGCTGCCCATCCCGTTCGGCTGGTTCTCGCTGCAGCGGCTGCAGAAGATCCACGCGATCTAGTCCGCCCTCAGTCCCGCCGCCGCCGCACCGCCCGCGCCGTGGGAAGAGTCCCGCCCCCTAGGGGGGGCCATCGCCGACGACACCCGTTCGCGCCGCGAACATAGGGCAACGCCCCTGATGCCGCCCACCTCACCTGACACGAGCCTGGAACCCGTGCTGTGGCGGTCTTCGGGTGCGACGACGGAGGCCGCACCGACGCAGGAACGAGGGCGGACACGGGGACTCGACGCGGGGGTTCGTCCACGAGGCGGGCGCGCGAGGAGACCTCCGTGCCCTCCTCGGCTCGGGAGCAGCCGGAGCCACGGCCGCCAGGTCAGGCCTCGGCGGCCCGGTCCACGTTGACGGTGGGCGTGCCGGACCCGCACCGGACCACGACGGCGCGGGAGTCATCGCCGCCGGGGTTGGACTCGCGGTGCACGGCGCCCGCCGGCACGTGCAGGAAGTCGCCGGGACCGGCCTCGACGACGTGCTCCCCACCCAGGCCCGACTCCAGCCGCATCCGTCCGGACACGATGTAGAGCGTCGTCTCGTGGGCACCGTGATGGTGCCACCCCGAGACGGCCCCCGGCTGCGTGTCGACGGTGCCCGACCACATGCCCTCGGTGTGCAGCGCGACCGCGCGGCTCATGCCCGGGGTGGGGTCGTCGGCGTCCAGCGCGTCGGCGGCCACCCGCGTACAGGGACGCGCCGCGGGAGACAAGTCGCTCATGCCCGACAGCCAACCACGCGCATCCGGGCTAGGGCGAGATGGTCGTGGTCGTCGCCGAGCCCGACGGGCCCGGCAGCGGGACCGTGCGCTGGACGGCGGGTAGGCCCGGTGCGAGCAGCGCGGCGTAGCTGCCGGCGACGAGTGGGTCGGGGGTGAGGTTGCCGTCGACCGGCCCGGGAACGGCCACGACGGTGCCCTCTCGGACGAACACGACCCGCTCGACCCCGACCACACCCGTCGCGGTGAGCACGATCTGGCCCACCGCAACGGGCAGCTTCGCCGGGCTGGGATCCTGGTTGGGGGTCTGCAGCTCGATGTTGGCGGTGCCGTTGGTCACTCCTCGCACCACGATGGTCGAACCGGGCCCCAGGTCGGTGGCCAGCCCGCGGGCCCGCTCACGGTCGGAGGGGCCGACCGCCAACCGGTTGAGCAGGGCCTGAACCAGCGGCACGAGGGACCCCTGCGGCACCTGCACGTCGACGGGCACGAGGTGCTGCTGCGTGTCGGCGAGGTAGACCGCGCCCCCGGTCAGCGCCACTCCGGGCGTCGGTGCCGCCGTGGGGCTGGCCGAGGGGCCGTCGAGCAGCCCGTAGGGCACGTCCTCCTTGGGCACCAGCACCGGTGTGCTGCTGCGGGGGAGCCCGCACGCGGCCGTCAGCGAGACCAGGGCGAACAGGAGGCAGGCGAGACCGGCCTGCTGGGCTCGACGCCGCCGACCGTTCATCGGACGGTCACCGGCTGCCCCTCATCCACCTCGGCGGTATGCCGCGTGGAGACCGGCAGCTCCATACTGAAGCGGGCGCCTCCGCCCGGTGCGTCTTCGCACCACACCCGACCGCCGAGGCTTCCGGCGGTCTCGGCGACGATGCTGAGGCCCAGTCCGCTGCCCGGCAGGGAACCGCGCGACCCGCCGCGGACGAACCGCTCGAAGATCCGGTCGCGCTCGTCCACCGGCACGCCGTCGCCGTAGTCGTCGACATCGATGCGCACCTGCGAGCGGACCCGCCGCACGGACACGGCCCGCAGCCCGCCGCCGTGACGATCGGCGTTGTCGTAGAGGTTGACCAGGGCCCGGCCGAGCTGCTGCTTGTCGACGCGCACGGTGAGGTCGGCGAAGGGTCCACCCCCGGCGCTGGGCACCTGGAGCAGCGCCGGGTCGCGGTGGCTCTGCTCGAGCGACTGGCGGGCCAGCTCGACCGCGTCGACCTCGCCCAGCACCTGCCCCCGGACGCCGGCGTCGAGCCGGCCGAGCTCGAGCAGGTCTTCCAGGGTCTGCTGGAACCGCCCCAGCTCGACCGAGACGAGATCGACCGCGCGTCGGGTGCGCGGGGGCAGCTCGTCGCGGCGACGCTCGATCACCTGGACGCTGGCGACGAGCGTGGTGAGCGGCGACCGCAGCTCGTGGCCGAGGTCGGCGGCGAACCGGGCGTCCCGCTGGATCCGGTCGTCGAGGGCCTCCACCATGCTGTTGAACGACCCGACGATGGTGGCCAGGTCGGGGTCGTCGGTCGGCGGCAGCCGGGTCTGAAGGCCGCCGGCGCCGATCCGCGCGGCCGCGGTGGCCACATCGTCAAGCGGCGCCATGAGGCGGCGCAGGGCCAGCCGCCCGAACATGGCCCCCGCGAGGGTGGCCAGCACGGCGAACGCCGTGAGGACGATGGCGAGCGTGTCGAGCGTGGAGCGCAGCTCGGCGGTCTGCACGATCTCGAAGAACTCGGCCTCGGCCGCGGGCAGCGGCACGCCGACGACGAGCGACGGGGTGTCCTCGCTGGTGCCCCACCCGAAGGTCACCGACCCCGACGAGACCCCGTCGCGGACCGCCTCCGGGATGGCCTGAGGGCCGCGGGCGAGGGCCGAGGAGTACCACCGGTCGTCCTTGTGGACCACCAGCTCGGAGTCCGCGGGCGCGTTGACCGAGCCCAGGACGTCGGGCACCCGGGCGTCGCGGGCCAGGAGCCCGTCGAGGACGAACGAGGCGTCGGCGTAGGACTGGCGCAGCGCCGTCGCCTGCCGCTGGTCCATGAGGTAGTGGCGGGCGGTCAGGTAGGTGCCGACGGCGAGTAGGGCGGAGACGATGAGCGCCCCCAGCGCGAAGGACGCGGTGACCGTGTCGCGCAGGCCCCATCGGGACCAGGGGGCCTGCGACCCGCGGCCGGCGCGGGTCCACGCCGGTCGGAGGCGGCTCATGGGCGGGCCCGACCGGCCCTGGCTCATGCGCGGCTCATGTCGGGCTCATGTGAGGTCCAGCCGGTAACCCTGGCCTCGGACCGTGACGACGAGCAGGGGCGCGTTGGGGTTGGCCTCGACCTTGGTGCGGAGGCGGCGGACGTGGACGTCGACGATCCGCTCGTCGCCGAAGTAGCCGCGCTCCCACACCCGCTCCAGCAGGGTGCGCCGGCTCAGCACCCGGCCGGGCGGCGACGCCAGCTCGCACAGCAGCCGGAACTCGGTGAGCGTCAGGTGCACCTCCTCACCCCCGCGGCGCACCACGCCCGCGTTGACGTCGAGGACGAGCGGACCGCGTTCGGAGTCGAGGACCAGTGCCGACTGGTCGGCGGGGGTCCCACCGCCCACGACCACCCCGGCTCGGCGCCGCAACGCCCGCAGCCGCGCGCCGATCTCCTTGACCTGAAACGGTTTCGTGACGTAGTCGTCGGCGCCGGCCTCGAGGGCGGCGACGATGTCGTGGGTATCGGTCTTCGCGCTGAGGACGATGATCGGGGCCTGGCTGGTCGGTCGGACCGCCCGGATGAAGCTGAAGCCGTCCATCCCGCCGAGCATGAGGTCGACGAGCATGAGGTCCGGCGGCGTTCGGGCGACGAGCTCGAGAGCCCGCTCCGCGCTCGCGGCCTCGATGACCTCGTAGCCCTCGTCCTCCATGGCCAGGCCCAGTGCCGCACGGATGCCGTCGTCGTCCTCGAGGACCAGCAGGGTGAGTGACACGGTGCCATCCTGCCAGCGTGACCTGGGGGTGCCGGGCCGCGTCGAGCCGGGCGGACCCGGGCGACCGCACCTCGACACGAGACTGCAAACAAAACGCCCACCAGTTCATCACCGTCGGCGGGGCAGGGTAGGGGGTCCACGAGGTGGTGCAGGTGGGAGCGCAGCCATAGGCGACGCCCCACGGCCCGCAGGGCCCCGTAGGGCCGCAGGACCCCGCATACGAGACACCGGAACGAGGAGGGCGGCATGACCGAGCTCAGCCTCCTCGGCCGAGCCGACCAGACTGTCCGGGTCGCCCTGGGTGACCCGCCCACGTCGGGGCTGGGCGACCTGCGGTGGCAGCTGGCGGGCCTGCTCGGCGGCGGGACCAACACCCTTGTCATCGACGTCTCCCGCCTCGACCGCCTCTCGTCCGCCTGGGTGGCCACCCTCCTGGGGGTCAAACGCACCTGCCACGCCCGCCGCATCCGGGTCGTCCTCGCGGACCCGTCCAACCGGACCCGTGAGGTGCTCACCCGCACCGGGCTGGCGTCCGTCTTCGAGATCGAGAGCTGACCACCATGACCACCACCGTCCCGTCCCGCCTCGACCACCAGCAGGGCCCCCGGCGCATCCTCGGCGCGGGCTTCGAGATCGTGCTCCACGAAGGTGACCGGCGCGCGGCCCGGGTCGTGCCCGGCTCGCAGCGGGTATGCGTCACCGTGGCCGACGCCGTGCTCGGAGCGGCCGGGACACCGCTGGCCCACGATCTCGCGGGCACCCCGGGCGGGTCGTCGTGCCTGTGTTGGGGGCGCGCCGACGGCTCCATCCAGGTGCGGGCATCGTGGGCGCCGCCCGCCCTGCTGGTGAGCCGGCAGTGCATCCTGATGGTGCCCGAGACACCGGGGGCGCCGGGTCTGAGCGTCATGGCGCCCGGCGACCGGCTCCTCATGCTGTCCTCGTCGGCCTACGAGGCGGCTCCCGAACGGATGGTGCGGCTGCTCCACGAGGAGCCGGCGCACCTCCTCGCCGCCGACGCCCACGACCTGCTCCGCGTGCTGTTCCGCGACGTGCCCCAGGCCGGGGGGGCGGTGGTCACCCGGCTCGTCTGACCCGTTCACCGGGTGGACCCGCTCGTGGGGGGCGGGGCGCCCTGCACAGTGTCGTGCGGGGCGCCTCGTGCAGCCTGTGTGACCCCCGCAGGGGGGCGGTCACACCGGACGTCCGGGGAACAGGCGCGCCGGCTACGGCTAGGCGGTGCGTTCCTCGTCGGTGGCGGCGCGCACGACGATGCGGGTCCACGCACCGACGTAGATGCGGTCGTCGTCGTCGAGCTCCGTGCGCGGACCGACTGCGATAGGGCTGTCCGGGAGCGGACCCGAGGCCGGACCGACGAAGGTGCCGTTGGACGAGCCGAGGTCCTCGACGAACCATCGCTGCCCGTCGGTGGACAGCTGGGCGTGCCGGCGGCTGACCCCGGTGTCGGCCGTGCAGTCGATATCGGGGTGGATGTTGCGGCTCGGGGACATCCGCCCGATGAGCAGGCTCCGAGCCGCCAGCCCGACCACGACCGGTAGGCCGGCCGACGGCATCGGCTCGTCGGCCTCCTGCACGTCGTACCACTCGGGGTCGACCCACACCTCGGCCACCCAGGCGAGCGCGATCGCCGGAGCGATCGAACCGCCCCCGGCGACCACCGGGGGCGGAGCCGCCCCACCGTCACCGGCCGCCATCCCGGACTCGGTCCCGGACGCGCCCTCGGGACCCTCGCCGGGCGTCGGCTTCGGCGTGGACCCGCGGGGCAGGGCGCCTGTGGTGAAGTCGTAGCCGCACGCCTCGCAGAAGAGCGCGTCCGGAGCATTGGGGGTCGAGCAGTTCGTGCAGACCTGCTGGTCCGGATGTGCGTCAGGGTCGGACGACCCGGGAATGGGGTCGGGAGCCGAGGTGCCTGTACCCGCCACAGGTTCCAGCTGGTGCTCGAGGTCGATCTTCGCGCCACAGGTGTCGCAGAAGTCCTCGGCCTGCGAGAGGTGGCCGTTGGGGCAGGTCGCGCTCATCCCGTCACCCTGCCATGCCTCCGCGGCCCCTCGCTGCCACGAACCCGGAAGAACCGAGAGGCTCCCGTCACTTGCGGACGCGGGTGGTCTTGGTGGAGGCGGTGTCCAGCGCCATCTCGTCGAGCTTGTCGACGCCCTTCTTGAGCCGGACGGTGCCCGTCTCGGCGTTGTCGATCTCGACGACCTTGCGCAGCCGTGACGTCATCTCCTGGTCACCGGCCTCTGCGGCGATCTGCACCGCACGGCCGAGCTTCGACGTAGCGTCGTCGTCGCGGCCGGCGGCCTTCGCCGCCAGGCCGTCCTGGATCATGGCCGCCAGCTCGGCCTTGCCCGTGTAGCGGGCCACCTGGTCGTCGATCCGCGTGGTCAGGGCCTCGTCGGCGCTCCACGTCGCCTTGGCGAGGGCCTGGGTCTGGACCTCGGCTCCGAGCGCGACCTGCACCCGGGCGGCCAGCTGCTCCTGGCCGAGGGACTTCGCCGACAGCCGGACCGCCACGTGGTAGTCGCGGCTCTCGTCGGCCCAGGCGCCGGTGGGGTAGCTCGAGGTGAGCGGGTTGACCTGGGTGCGCCGCGCGGTCAGGTCCTCCAGGGTCGGTGCCACCTGCTTGACGAACAGGGTCTGGGCGCCCTGGGGCGTCCACACCCTCAGGTCGACGTTGGCCACCCCGCGGGCCATCGACTTGCGCACCAGGCTCTGGAACTCCGCGGCCATCGCCTGCGGCGCCGGGATGAGGTCGACGGTGCCGAGCAAGGCCGAGGCGATGCGGCGCACCTCGTCGACCTGCCAGCGGTCGCCCAACCCGCGGCAGTCGCACTGGAACGTGCCGGTGGCCTCGTGGATCGAACGGGTCAGCTGGTCGGGCGTCTCGTGCTCGTTGGCGCCATCGGTGAGCAGGATGGCGTGGCGCTGGGTCGCCTGGGGCACGGTGGCGAAGACCTCGCGGGCCTTGGTCAGCCAGGTGCCCATGGCCGTACCGCCGTCAGCACGGAACATCTGCATCGAGGCGATGGCCGCCTGCCGCGTCGAGGGATCCATCCGCACCATCTGGGTCGCGCCACCGGGGTAGGGGAACACGAGCGTCCCGACGTGGTTGCCGGCGATGACCGCGAACCATGTGCCGTCGGTGATCTCGTTCAGCGCGGCCGTCGCGGCGTTCCGGCCCTGCTGGATGCCCTGCTCGCCCATCGACCCTGACGTGTCGACGATGATGATCTCCGCCGCGTCGGTGGCTCCCGACTGCCCGGCCTGGCCGGCGCCGCGACAGGTGACCCGCACGATCGCGTGCACGTCGGTCCCGCCGTCGGGCAGGAACTCGTTCTGGAAGACCTCGGCGGTGAACTGGGCCATCAGGGGCTGCCCTTCGTGTCGGGAGATGCGTCAGTATGCGTCGGCTCTGGATCGTGGTGCGCACCGGCTCCGAGGTCGTCCGGGGCATGCACCCCCTCCGACGTCTGGGGTATGTCATCCGGTTCCGTTGGTGGCTGGTCGGCACGCGGCGGTGCGGCCGGCGGCTGGTCGGCGCGCGGCGGTGCGGCCGGCGGCGGGTCGGCGACCGCACCCACGCGGACCAGGGCCACCGTGATGTTGTCCGCCCCGCCGGCCTGGTTGGCGCGGTCGGTGAGGGCCTGCGCGAGGGTGGGGGGGTGCCGCCCGGCGTCGCCGAGGGCGGCCACCGACTCCTCGACGAGCGCGCGCAGGTCGTCGGCGTCGGACCAGTAGTTCCAGAGCCCGTCGCTGCAGACGACCAGCCAGCCGTCCTCCGTGAGGTCGACGTCGCCGGTGTTGGGCGTCAGGTCGTCGGGCGAGTCGACCCCCAGCCATCGCGTGATGGCGTGCGCGCCGGTGCCGGACTCGGCGTCCTTGCGCGATACCCCCGAGCTCATCTGCGCGGCGGCGAACGAGTCGTCGGCACCGAGCTGGCGCGCGGCGCTGCCGGGCGCGTCGGGCAGCCAGTAGCACCGGCTGTCACCGACGTTGCCCGCGACCGCCGTGCCGCCCACGACGAGTGCGGCGACCAACGTGCACGACGGCGGGCTTGCGACGGCGGCCTCTCCCGCGGCGGCCGTCGTCTCGACGACCGCCTGCTGCGCGGCCCTGGCGGCGTCGTCGAGGCGCTGCTCGGCGGCGGCCACGAGGGCCGATCGGGTGCCCGCCCCCCGGGGCATCGGCTGGCGGAGCACGTCGCGGGCGGCTCGGCTGGCGGCCAGGCTGGCGATGTGGCTGTCGGTGGAGTTCGAGACGCCGTCGCAGACGACCAGCGCGGCGAACGACAGGGGGGACTGTTCGGCGTGCAGCGCCATCGCGTCCTCGTTGCGCCGGTGCCGCCGCCCGATGTCGCAGACCCCGGCGACCCACGGTGCCGGTGCCTCGCCGAAGTGGTTGCGCGGGTCGGGCTGCTTGGCGCCGCACTGGTTGCAGTAGCCGTCCTCGTAGTCCCCCTGGCCGCACTCGCGGCATACCTCCCGGGCCGGTCCGGACCCGAGACCCGAGACGGTGTCGGTAGGGGTGTCTGCGGCGATGGCCGACGCACCGGTCACCGGACCGGTCCACCCGACATCGAGGGGGGACTCCTCGCCGGGTACCTCGGCGGCGGGAACGAGAGGACCCGTAGGCCCGTCGGCGAACTCGAACGCGCACTCCTCGCAGAACGTCGCGCCCGCGATCCGCTCAGCGCCGCAGCGTGGGCACGTCGCCGTGCCAGCCGCGGAGGCAGCAGCGGAGGCAGTCGCGGAGGCAGTGGGCTCGCGCGGGCTGAGGGCGGTCACCGCAACGTCCAGGGCCGCACGTCATTGGCGCGGTCGACGAGCTCGACCCGTTCGTCGCGGCTGGAGGTCAGGCGGGCCAGGCGCCGCAACGCACCCTCCAGGGCCTCACGCATACCCCGCCCGGTCGCCGGGAAGGAGCCGACCCGGAGGCTGGGCTGGTCCCCCCGCTGGCCGACCTCGTCGAGGGCCTTGCCGTAGATGCGGACGTCGAGGCTGGCGCGTTCGCGCGGGTCCATGAGCACCTTGTCCACGCTCGACCACGCCTGTGACAGGGCGATGACGCCCGACCCGGAGCCGGTGAGGATGTCGGCTCGGATCTGCCGGGCCAACGAGTACGCCCGCGACGTGGCCGACACGAGGTCGAGGGCCTGCACCGCGCCGTCGACGTCACCGCGCGTGGCCCGGATCCGCGCCATCCCGAACGCGGCTGCGGGCGTGAAGTTGGAGTCGGTGCGCGCACACGCGGCATACAGGCTCTCGGCGATGTCGAGCTCGGCGCTGGCCTCACAGGCGCGGGCCAGGGCCAGCTTGGGGGCGAGCTCACCCGGGACCTGCCCGTAGACGGCGTTGAAGGCGCTCTGGGCCAGGCGCGGCTCGTCGTGCTGCAGGGCGGCCAGACCCTGCATCCAGACAGCACGCCACTCCCACGGGTCGGCCCGCAGCATGGCGTTCGCCGCCGACTCCACGAGATCCGGCTCGCCCGCCGCGAGGGCCGCCCGGCACACGGCGAGGTGCACCTCGGGCGAGAGGGTGGGCGCCTGCTGGAGCGCGGCCAGCCGCTCTTCGGGGGTGCCCCGGGAGAGCCCGTGCAGCCAGCTGGCCTGCGGGTCGGAGGAGTCGACGCGCAGGCTCGGCAGCGTGCGCCAGTCGAGGACGTCGGTCTCGATCGCCGGCTCCTCGAAGAGCAGCGACGACGACGACCCCATCGCCCGGTCCTGACGCTGGTTGGTCGCGACCACCTCGCGCAGCACCCCGAGCATCTGCACCCGCAGCTCGTCGGCGGAGGCGAACCGGTCGTCCGGCGAGGCAGCCGTCGCCTTGAGCAGCAGCCGGTAGAGCGAGTCGTAGCGCTGGAACAGGGGGGTGGACGGGGCGGGGGGGAGCGAGTCGACGTAGGTCGACTGGTAGCCGCGGAACTCGGTCATGAGCACCACGAGGGTCCGGCCGATCGTGTAGATGTCGGATGCGACGGTCGTGCCCTGCTGCGCGACCTCGGGGGCCTGGTAACCCAGGGTCCCGAAGATCGCCGAGTCGTCGTCGTCGATCCGGCGCACGCCGCCGAGGTCGATGAGCTTGACCATGTCGCCGACCTGGATGAGGTTGTCGGGCTTGAAGTCGCAGTAGACCAGGCCGAGGTCGTGCAGGTACTGGAAGGCCGGCAGGATCTCGAGGATGTAGGCCAGCGCCTGGTCAGCGGGGATGGGATCGTAGCGCCCGGCCTTGCGCATCCGTTGTTTCAGAAGGGATTTCAGCGAGGTGCCGCCGACGTACTCCATGACGATGTAGCCCGCGTCGTCGTAGGTGACGAAGTTGTAGATCTCGACGATGTGCGGGTGCGAGACCTGCGCCAGGAAGCGCTGCTCCGCGATCGCGGCGGCGAGGGCGTCCGGGTCGCCGGAGTTGAGCAGCCCCTTGAGGACGACCCACCGGCTCGACACGTTCTTGTCGCGGGCGAGGTAGACCCAGCCGAGCCCGCCGTGCGCGAGGCAGCCGGCCACCTCGTACTGTCCGGCCACCAGGTCGCCGGCCTTGAGCTTGGCGTCGAACGAGAACGCCTGGCGGCACTTGGGGCAGAACCCACTGGTGCGTCCCGGACGGCCGTCCTTCCCCCGGCCCACGGGGTTGCCGCAGTGCGAGCAGAACCGCTTGTCCTCGGGGACGACCGGGTCCTTCATCACCGCGGTGCTGGCGTCGATGGCGGGCGTCGCCGGCACCGTCGTCAGCCCGGCGCCCAGCCGGGCGGTGCGCAGCCGCTGGGAGTCGCTACGGACCCGGCGGGTGGTCTTGCTCCCGGCCACGCCCACCCGGGACGACCCGAGCGCGGTCGAGGAGAGCCGGTTGCTGGCCCGCGACATCGTCGACGGCGAGCTGGCCACCCCTGCCGGCCCACTGGCCGAGGTCAGGGGCTCCACCGAGTCGCCCGACGCGCCGCAGACGTCGCAGTAGCCGTCCAGGACGTGGCCCCGGCAGCCGGGCTGGTGGCACGGGGTGCCGTTCGGCACGGCGGAGGAGATCTGCTGCTGGACGGCGGGGGGCAGACCACTGCCGTCGTCGTCCTCGCCCTCGTCGGCGCCGTGGACCCCGGACCGAGGTGCCGCCGCGGTGGTCGTGCCGGGCATGCCGCACACGTCGCAGTAGCCGTCGACGATGTGCCCGTCGCAACCGGGTTCGGTGCAGGCCGGGGCGCTCCTCACAGTGCTCATTGCGGGCGTCCTTGGCTGCCCGGGTGGATCGCGGGCCGACTCGTCGGGCGGCTCCCGACCGAGCGGAGGTAGGCCTGGTAGGCGGCGAGCAGGGCGCGCGCCCGGCGCACGTCGGTGGGGGTGGCCGCGAAGGTCTCGTCCAGCCGCCGGGCCAGGTCGTCGAGGTCGGCCCCGCCCGCCCCGGTCGAGCGGGCCTGCGCCTGGTAGGCGCCCGCGACGCCGACCAGCTCGTCGCGTTCGGCCAGCGCACCGGCGTACGCGGTCTGGGCCGCGGTGAGCGCCCGGGAGACCGCGTCGAGTCGGCGCAGGTAGCGTTCGACGCCCTGGCCGTCGGTGGGGACCTCACCGAGCGCGGTGACGTCGGGGATGGCCAGGGTCGGGGCGGGGGTCACGGCCGCGACGCACTGGTCCTCGAGTAGCCGGATCGCGGCTCCCCGAGCGGCCAGCTCACCCCGCTGGCTCCGGGCTCGAGCGGCATCGCGGGCAGCGTCGAGGCGCTGGCCGGCGCCGACGATGAGGTCACGCTCCCCGGTCGACGCGTCGTACTCGAGAGGGGCGAGGAGACCGCCGACGTCGGCGCCCCGCTTGGCCTTCTCGGTGACCTCGGCCAACCGGTGGTCGAGCCGCTGCAGCCGGTCGCGCGCCGTCTCGCGTTCGACGCCCGACGGCACGGTGTCGACCTGGTCGCGGA
>JALZBI010000168.1 GCA_030947565.1 Actinomycetota bacterium | reverse complement strand
ACGGACGATCATCTCCGAGCGGAACTCCCCCGAGACGCTCTTGTTGCGATGGACGTTGTGCAGCAACAGGGTTCGGCCCAGTTCGCCGGAGTCGAGCAGCGTCTTGAGCTCGGCGTACTCGGGGTCGAAGCGGCGCATGAAGCCCACCTGCACCAGTGGCCGGGCGCCCTTCGCCTCGGCCTCGACGAGGCGGTAGGAGGAGGCGGCGTCCATCGTCAGCGGCTTCTCACACAGCACGGGCTTGCCCCGTTGGAGGCAGGCCAGCACCTGCTCCTCGTGCGCGAAGCCGGGCGAGGCGATGACCACCGCATCGACCTCGTCGGAAGCCACCAGCTCAGTGGCGTCGGACACGAACGCCACGCCGTCAAGCCCGGCCGCCAGCTGCTGCGCGCGGTCGGTTGCGGGGTCGGACACCGCGACGAGCCGGGCACCCGAGACGCGGTGCGTGAGGCGCAGCGCGTGGTCGGCGCCCATCATGCCGACGCCCAGCAGGCCGACCCTGAGGTCGCTCACGCCGGGTCCTCGGCGTCCCACGGCGTGACCAGGGGGCGTTGCTCGCGCTTGTGCTCCTCGTATGCCGCGTAGGCGGCCTGGGTGCTCTCCAGGCCGGACACCGCGCTGACCGGCACGTCCCACCAGGCGCCGGTGTCGGGGGCGGAGACGAACGGGTCGGTCTCGACGTGGATGACCACCGGGCCGCCGTCAGCCGGCCAGGCCTTGGCGTCCTTGACCGCCTGCTCCAGCCCGGCCGCCGAATGCACCTCGATGACGTGGGCACCGAGGCTGCGGGCGTTCGCGGCCAGGTCGACGGGGATCAGGTCGCCCTCGAGCCGGCCGCTCTGCTCGTCGCGGTAGCGGTAGCGGGTGCCGAACCGCTGCGACCCCAACGACTCCGACAGCGAGCCGATCGAGTGGAAGCCGCGGTTCTGCACGAGGACGACGACGACCTTCACCCGTTCCTGCACCGCCGTGACGAGCTCGGTCGGCATCATCAGGTAGCCGCCGTCGCCGACCATCGCGAAGACGTCACGGTCGGGGTCGGCCAGCCGGATGCCGATCGAGGCCGGCACCTCGTAACCCATGCAGGAGTAGCCATACTCGACGTGGTAGGCCTTGCGGTCCCGAACCCGCCAGAGCTTGTGCAGGTCGCCCGGCATCGACCCGGCGGCGCACAGGACGACGTCCCGCGGGTCAGTGAGCTCGTTGACCGTGCCGATCACCTGGCTCTGAGTGAGCAGCCCGTCGGCCAGCCGGTCGGTCACGTCGACCGAGGGGTGGTAGGCGGCCTCGACCTCGGCGTCCCATTCGGCCCACAGCGTGGCCTGTCGCTCCCGGTATGCCGCGTCGACGGCGTAGCCCTCAAGGGCGCCGGTCAGTGCGGTCAGGGCGTCGCGGGCGTCGCCGACCACGGGAAGCCCGGCGTGTTTGCCGGCGTCGAACCGGGCGACGTTGAGGTTGACGAACCGGACCCCGTTGTCCTGGAACGCACTTCGTGAGGCCGTGGTGAAGTCGGTCCACCGGGTGCCGATACCGATGACGACGTCGGCCTCAGTGGCGAGCGCGTTCGCGGCCGTCGTGCCGGTGGAGCCGACGGCCCCCATGGCCTGCGGGTGCCCGTGCGGGAGAGAGCCCTTGCCCGCCTGGGTCTCGCCGACGGGGATGCCGGTGGCGTCGCACAGGGCGCGCAGCGCATCCTCCGCCTGGGCGTAGTGCACCCCGCCGCCCGCCACGACGAACGGCCGCTGGGCGGAACGGATGACCGCCGCGGCGTCGGCCAGGTCGGCGGGGTCGGCCTGCGCCCGGGAGACGCGCCAGACCCGCGTCGCGAAGAGGTCCGCGGGCCAGTCGAACGCCTCGGCCTGCACGTCCTGCGGCAGGGCGATGGTCACGGCGCCGGTGTCGACGGGGTCGGTGAGGACCCGCATCGCGCCCAGGAGCGCGGAGGGCAGCTGCTCCGGTCGGGACACCCGGTCGAAGAAGCGGGAGAGCGGCCGGAACGCGTCGTTGACGGTGACGTCGGCGGCATACGGCTGCTCGAGCTCCTGGAGCACCGGGGTCGAGACGCGCGTAGCGAACGTGCCGGAGGGCAGCAGCAGCACGGGGATCCGGTTGACCGTCGCCAGCGCGGCTCCGGTCAGCATGTTGGTGGAGCCGGGGCCGACCGACGCCGTGCAGGCCCAGGTCTGGAGCCGGTCCATCTGCTTGGCGTAGGCGACGGCCGTGTGCACCATGGCCTGCTCGTTGCGGGCCAGGACGTAGGGCAGACGGTCGTGGCCCTCGGCGTGCAGCTCGTTCTCGAGCAACGCCTGGCCGATGCCGGCCACGTTGCCGTGACCGAAGATGCCGAAGCAGCCGGCGAAGAGCTTGTGCCGCTCCCCGTCGCGTTCGGTCCACTGCGCGGCGAGGAACCGGACGACGGCCTGGGCGACGGTGAGCCGCACCGTCTGCTGGTCGGTACGCGTCATCGGGCCCCTCCCAACGGCAGTCGGGGGTCGACGTCCTGCATCGTCCACGTCTCGCGGACCCAGCCGTGGGCGGGGTCGTCGGTGATGAGCCAGGCGCGCTCCGACCCGGGGCCGGCCATGACGTTGAGGTAGTAGAGGTCATAACCGGGCACGGCCATGGCCGGACCGTGCCAACCGTAGGGGACAAGGACGACGTCACCGGTGCGGACCGGCGTCAGCACGTCGATCTCCCCGCCCCGACCACTGCCGTAGACGCGCAGGAAGCCGTGCGGGTCCGTGCCGTCACGCGCCACCCCACCCTCGACCTGCACCTCGTGGTAGTAGATCTCCTCGAGCTGCGTCTCCTCGCCGGGCCGTTCCTCGTCGTGCTTGTGGGGCGGGTAGGAGCTCCAGTTGCCCGCAGGGGTGACGACCTCGCAAGCGATGATCCGGTCGGCGTCCAGCACCCCGGGCACGGCGAAGTTGCGCACCTCGCGCGACACCTGGCCGGCCCCGCGCAGCTCGACGGGCACGTCAGCGGCCGCAATGTGGAAGGGGTCGAGGTCACGCACGGACATCACCCCCCGACCGTTGGTGTCGGTGACGTAGGCCCCGCAGACCGCTACCCGTCCGGGGCCCCCACTCGAGCAGGTGATCGTCAGTTCGTGACCACTGGGGACGTACAGGACGTCGGTCGGACCGGTGAACACGGACTCGCGCCCGGCGAGCTCGAAGATCCTCGGCGACCTCGTGGCCCCTAGTCGTCGAACCGACACCTCGTAGCTGCCTGTCAAGGGGACGACGACGACTTCCTCGCCGTCGGCGACCACGCTGGCGCGCCCGCTGGGCACAATGCTGGTGACGCGCAGCGTGGTGTGCCGCCACCCATCGAGGCGGTCGGTGACGGACACCTGCCAGTCGGTGAAAACGGACCCCCGGGGCACACCCTGGTCGAGGGTGCCGTGCGGGAAGACCCAGCTCATCGGGTCGACCCGTGCACGAGGCCGGCAGCGATGTCGACGGCCGCGGCGACGTCACCGCCGGGCGGGTACAGCAGGGCGCGGCCGACGACGAGGCCGCGCACCGACGGCAGCTCGATGGCGCGGCCCCACTCGGCGTAGGTGTCGTGCGGGTCGCCCTGGGGGTCGCCGCCGAGCAGGAGGGTCGGCAGGGTGGTCGCCTCCATGACCCGCGCGAGGTCCTCGACGACGGGGAGCTTGAGCCAGGTGTGAGCGCTCGACGCCCCCAGCCCGGAGGCGACGACGACGGACGTGATGGTCGACTCGGCGTCGAGCAGGTTGACGACGCGGCCGTCGCGCCGCACCGACAGGAACGGCTCGACCATGGCCATGAGTCTCCGCTCGCAGAGCGCGGTGACCGCCGCGGCGCTGGCCTCGAGGGTCGCGGCGGTGCCCGGGTCGTCGAGGCAGATGCGGGTCAGCATCTTGCCGCCGTCGAGCCCGAACCGGTCGATGTCGGCCGCGCGGTAGGCAGTGAAGCGGTCGTCGAGCTCGAACGACGCGCCCTGCAGGCCGCCCCGGTTCATCGAGCCGATGGCGAGCTTCCTGTCGAGGGCGCCGAGCAGCAGGAGGTCGTCGAGGATGTCGGGGGTGCCGAGGACTCCGTCGACCCCCGGTCGGGAGACCGCCACCACCAGGCGTTCGAGAAGGTCGGCACGGCGGGCCATGGCCATCCCGTCGCCCCGCACGCCAAGGGCGCCGCGGGCCGGATGGTCGGCGGCGACGACGAGCAGCCGGCCGTCGTCACCGGCCACACCCCGGCGCTGCCGGGTCGCCCAGGAGTTTGCGACCCGCTCGGGCTCGCGCACCCGGATCTCGGTGAGGTCGGCGACCGAGACGCGGGTGGTCTCGGTGGTCATCGGGCGGCCGCCGGTGCGGCCAGGGAGCCCCTCTGAAGGGCGGCCTCGACCTCGCGCTCCGTGGGCATCGCCGTCGAGCACTCCAGCCGTGAGGCGACGATCGCGCCGGCGACGTTGGCGAACTCCAGGATGCGCCGCAGCGGCCACTCCTCGAGCAGACCGTGGACCAGCGCCCCGCCGAACGCGTCGCCCGCGCCGAGGCCGTTGACCACCTGCACCGGGAAGGTCGGCACCTCCACCTGCTCGTCACGGGTGGCGGCCAGCACCCCCTTCGGGCCCTGCTTGACGATCGCCAGCTCGAGACCGCGGTCGAGAAGCGCCGCCGCGGCGCGAGCCGGGTCGGTCTCACCCACGGCCACCTCGCACTCCTCCCGGTTCCCGACCGCGATGGTCACGTGGTCGAGGGCCTTCGAGACGACCGAGCGTGCCTCGTCGGCGTCGGGCCAGAACATCGGACGCCAGTCGAGGTCGAGCACGGTATGCCGCCGGCGCGCTCGGGCCCCCCAGGCCCGGAAGTGCGCGGCGCGGCTCGGTTCCTGCGAGAGGCCGGTGACCGTGGACCAGTAGACGTGGGCGTCCTGAACAGCTTGCAGCGGAAGGGTGTCCGGGTCGATGAGCAGGTCGGGTGCGGTGGGGTAGCGGTAGAAGTAGAGCGGAAAGCTGTCGGGGGGGAAGATCTCGCAGAATGTCACCGGGGTCGGAGGGCCGTCGACCGGCTCGACGAAGACGTCGTCCACACCGAGGGCGCGCAGCTGAGAGGACACGTAGGTCCCGAACGGATCGTGGCCGACGCGCGTGATGATGGCGGCACGGTGCCCGTGGCGGGCTGATGCGACCGCCACGTTCGTGGCGCTGCCACCGAGGAACTTCTCGAACGTGCGAACCTCCGCGAGGCCGACCCCGTGGTCGAGCGGGTACAGGTCGACCCCGGTCCGGCCGATGGTGATGACGTCGTAGGGCGACTCGGTGCTCATAATGCGGGGATCTCCTCCATGCGGACAACCCGTCGCTCACGGCGGGACAGCTCGCACGCCTCGGCGATGCGGGATGCCTCCACAGCGTCCTCCACCGTGCAGGGCGAGGGGATGCGGCCCTGGGCCACGCCGACGAAGGCGGTCAGCTCGGCGTGATAGGCGGGGCGGAACCGTTCCATGAACGACGAGTGGCGCGGCCCGACGGGGTAGGTCGCGCCCGCCTCGGCCGACGTCACGGCGAGGGAGTCGTCGTAGCCGACGCCCAGCGTGCCGTCGCTGCCGGCCACCTCCATCCGGACGTCGTGGCCGGCCCCGTGGTAACGCGTGGCGGTGAGCGTGACGAGGGTGCCGTCGTCGAGGGTCAGCAGCGCGGCGGCGGTGTCGACATCGCCGGCGTCGGAGAAGAACGAGGCGCCCTTGTTGGCTCCGGTCGCGAAGACGGACTCGACCTCATGGCCCGTAACGAACCGGACGATGTCGCAGTCGTGGATCGAGCAGTCGCGGAAGAGGCCCCCACTGGTCGGGATGTAGGCCGCGGGCGGCGGCGCCTGGTCGTGCGTGCCGGCCCGGACGGAGTGGACGAACCCCAGCTCACCGTCGGCCACCGCCCGAGCGACCCTCCGATAGCCGACGTCGAAGCGTCGCTGGAACCCGATGTGC
>JALZBI010000167.1 GCA_030947565.1 Actinomycetota bacterium | reverse complement strand
CCCTCGACGACCGGATGAGCCACCTCCCGGGAGTCACCGAGGGCCTGCGCACCATGCGCGGGTATGCCGACCGGCTGCACCTGCACGAGTCCAACGGTGCGACAACGGGACTCGACGAGATCGAGAGCGTCGTTTCTCACCTGCACGCCGATGCCGACGCACCGCTGCTCGTCGTGGTCGACTACCTCCAGAAGATCCCGGTGCCGCGGGGACCTGCGACCGAGGAGGAGCGGGTGACGCTCGTCGTCGAGCGGCTCAAGGACCTCACCCTCAGCCTCGGTGTCCCCATCCTGTCGATCGTCGCGGCCGACAAGGCCAGCCTCGTCTCCGGCAAGCGGATGCGGGTGCACGACCTGCGCGGCTCGTCCGCCCTGGCGTACGAGGCCGATGTCGTGCTCATCCTCAACGACAAGTACGACGTCGTCGCCCGACATCACCTCGTCTACGACCTGGGCAACGCCGAGCGCTACAAGTCGTGGGTCGTCATGACCCTGGAGAAGAACCGGCACGGGGTCGACAAGGTGGAGCTGGAGTTCCAGAAGCACTTCGAGGAGGGACGCTTCGACTCCCAGGGCCAGTACGTCACGGAGCAGCTGGTCGAGGAGCGCGTCTTCACGGAGTGACGGCCGGCACGGCCGGCACGGCCAGCTCGAGCAGCGCTGCCCGCATCCGCCGTCGGACGGCCGCCCCCTGAGGGAGGACCGAGGGGGCGGTGGCCAGCAGCGTGGCGTGCCCGAGGTAGGCGGAGTACGCCAGCACGGCTCGGGCCCGCGCCTCGGCGGGCTTCTGCCCGGACTCCTCGACAAGGTGCTGGAGGTAGGCCAGCCGCAGGCCCAGCGCCCGTTCCACCGCTGCCCGGACCAGGGGGTCAGGGCTGACCGTGACGAGCAGCTCCGTGGGGCTGTGCTCGACGCCGTCGGTCACGAGCGTGAGGAGCCGGGCCATCCGCTGCCGGGCGGGGCCTCCAGCCGCCTCCACCTGCGCGACGACATCGACGGTCAGGCGCTGCACCCACTCGTCGAGAACGGCCGTCAACAGGGCCGCTCGATCGGCGAAGTGCCAGTAGCCCGAACCCTTCGTCACCTTGAGCCGGGCGGCCAACGGCTCGACCGCGACCGCGTCGGGGCCGCTGGCCATCAGGGCCTGGAACCCGGCCTCCACCCAGTCGCCCCGGCTCAGCCTCTTCCTGGACGTCACTTCCATACGCTAGCGTATGGTTCTCGTCCCTACGCCACCGTACGGAGATCATGAGCCCCCCCTCGCCGTCGTTCGTATCCCTGGCCCTTCGCGACCGACCCGCCCCGGACTGGGCCGACGTCGTGGTCGAGTCGGTGCCGGAGGGGATGCTCTCCGCCCCTGCCGACCCTGCCTGCTGGGCGAATGAGGTGTTCGCCGTGGGTTCCGCACCGCCGGCGGTGGCGGCCCTGATGGCCCTCCGCCAGGCGGTGGTGCCGCTCATCGGGATCACCCCCGCGCCGCGGGACGTCTTCGAGGTGGCGCGCGTCGAGGGTGACGAGGCGCTCATCGTCCACGACGACCGGCACCTGGACTTCCAGGCGGGGGTGGGCTTCGACCCGGCCACTCGGCTGCTACGGGTCACGACCGCCGTCTGGCTCAAAGGGTGGCGGGGGCGGCTCTACTTCGCACCGGTCTCCGTGCTCCACGACCCGGTGACCCGGTCGATGATGCGGCGCGCGATCCATCGGGTGGTCGGACCGGTCCCACCGAGCGACACCTCGGTGTCAGGCCGGTGTCGGGCCTGAGGAGCACAATGACGGGATGACCTCCTCACCACGCGCCGTGACCCTGCTCGGGTCCACGGGCTCGGTGGGCACCCAGGCCGTCGCCGTGGCTCAGGCGGCGCCCGACCGGTTCCGGATCACCGCCCTCGGTGCCGGTGGGGCCAACCTGGAGCTGCTGGCCCGGCAGGCGGTCGAGCTGCAGGTCGAGACCGTGGCCGTGGCTCGCGGCAATGAGGCCGACCTGGCCGACGCCATCGGCGCCGCGGGCGCCGCGGCCGGCCGCGCGGCATACCGGCCTGAGCTGCTCGTCGGCCCCGACGCCGCGGCCGCCCTGGCCGGCCGGCCCACCGACGTGGTCCTCAACGCCATCACCGGCTCCATCGGGCTGGCTCCGACCCTGGCCGCCCTCGACGCCGGCAGCACCCTCGCGTTGGCCAACAAGGAGTCGCTCATCGTCGGCGGTTCGCTCGTCATGGCCGCGGCCAAGCCCGGCCGGCTCGTGCCCGTCGACAGTGAGCACAGCGCACTGGCCCAGTGCCTCCGAGGCGGCACCCCCGACGAGGTGGAGCGCCTGGTCGTCACGGCCAGCGGCGGACCGTTTCGGGGGATGCGCCGCGACGAGCTGCACGACGTCACGCCCCAGCGGGCACTGGCCCACCCGACGTGGGACATGGGGCCGGTCATCACGACGAACTCGGCGACCCTGGTCAACAAGGGCCTGGAGGTCATCGAGGCGCACCTGTTGTTCGACGTGCCCTTCGACCGCATCCAGGTCGTGGTCCACCCGCAGTCGGTCATCCACTCGATGGTCGAGTTCATCGACGGGTCCACGCTCGCCCAGGCGTCGCCACCGGACATGCGGCTGCCCATCGCCCTCGGGCTGGGGTGGCCGGACCGGGTGCCCGGTGCGGCCCAGCCGGTCGACTGGTCGCAGGCCGCCACGTGGGAGTTCTTCCCGCTCGACGACGAGGCCTTCCCGGCCGTCGCGCTGGCCAAGCAGGTGGGCCGGGCGGGCGGCACCTACCCCGCGGTCTACAACGCGGCCAACGAGGAGTGCGTCCAGGCCTTCTTCGAGGGGCGGATCCGCTTCACCGACATCGTCGACACCATCGCGCGGGTCGTCGAGGACCACGCGTCGACCCCGGAGGCCGGGAGCAAACCGGCCGACCTGGACGTTGAGACGGTGCTACGGGCGGACGCCTGGGCGCGTGCGCGGGCCCGCCAGGTGCTGGGGCTGGGAAGGACTACGGACTGATGACCGTCATCGCCTACATCGTCGGCGTGCTCGTCGTCGCCCTCGGAGTGGGGCTCTCGATCGGGCTCCACGAGATCGGCCACCTCGTGCCGGCGAAGCGGTTCGGGGTCAAGGTGACCCAGTACATGGTCGGCTTCGGGCCGACGATCTGGTCGCGGACACGCGGCGAGACGGAGTACGGCATCAAGGCGGTCCCGCTCGGCGGCTACATCCGCATGATCGGGATGTTCCCGCCCAAGCCCGGAGACGACCCGACCCGGCTGCGGGCGTCGTCCACGGGCCGGTTCAGCCAGCTCATGGACCAGGCCCGAAAGGATTCGATGGACGAGGTCGGTCCCGGCGACGAGCACCGCGTCTTCTACCGGCTGAGCGTGCCCAAGAAGGTCATCGTCATGCTGGGCGGCCCGACGATGAACCTCGTCATCGCCTTCGTCCTCTTCGGTGGCCTGCTGACCCTTTACGGCATCCCCACGGCCACGCCCCTGATCTCGTCGGTGGCCGCGTGCGTCCCGACGACCGCGCCCACGGCAACGAACCCCCAGCCGGCCTGCGCACCGGGTGACCCGGCCTCCCCGGCCACCCAGGCGGGGCTGCAGGCGGGCGACCGGATCGTGTCGGTCAACGGCACCCGCGTCACCGCCTGGGACCAGGTCACCCCGCTCATCCGCGCGGCCGCCGGCAGCACCCTCAGCCTCGACGTCGACCGGGGCGGGCAGCAGGTGGCGCTCCAGGCGCCGATCGCGGCGCTGAACCGGGCCGCCTACGTCGACTCCGACAAGGTCAAGGTCGACGCGGCCGGCACCGTCGTCACCGAGCGGGTCGGCTACCTCGGAGCCACCCCCACCGCCGAGCAGGTCAAGGGCACGCCGGCCCAGGTGCCCGGGTTCGTCTGGAACGTCTTCACCCAGACCGCGAGCGTCGTCGTCAACGTGCCGCAGAAGATGGTCGGCGTCGTGCAGGCGGCGTTCGGTTCCGGAGAGCGTGACCGCAACGGGCCGATCTCGGTCGTCGGGGTCGGCCGGGCGGGCGGCGAGATCGCCGCTGCCGACCTGGGCGCCGACGGCACGCTGGCCAAGATCATGACCCTGCTCAGCCTCATCGCGTCGCTCAACATGGCGCTCTTCGTCTTCAACCTCATCCCGCTGCTCCCGCTCGACGGTGGACACGTGGCCGGGGCGCTGTGGGAGGGGCTGAAGCGCCATGGGGCCCGCATCCTCGGGAAGGCCGACCCGGGGCACGTCGACGTCGCCAAGGCCCTGCCGATCGCCTACACGATGGCCCTGGTGCTGATCAGCATGTCCGCCCTGCTCATCTACGCCGACATCGTCAAGCCGATCACGCTGTTCTGAGCCGGGTCGAGGACGGCACCAAGAGGAGGGCTGCGCCGGAGAGGCGATCACGGGCTGGGATACTGGAGGCATGTCAGTCTCCCTCGGTATGCCCGCCCTCCCCGCACCCGTCATCGCCCCCCGGCGCCCGACGCGGAAGATCCGGGTCGGCAAGGTCGAGGTCGGCGGGGACGCCCCGATCAGCGTCCAGTCGATGTGCACCACGCCGACGACGGACGTCAACGCCACACTGCAGCAGATCGCCGAGCTGACCGCCACCGGCTGCGACATCGTCCGGGTGGCGTGCCCGAGCCAGGACGACGCCGACGCGCTGCCGCAGATCGCCCAGCACAGCCAGATCCCGGTCATTGCCGACATCCACTTCCAGCCCAAGTACGTCTTCGCCGCCATCGACGCGGGCTGCGCCGCGGTGCGGGTCAACCCGGGCAACATCCGCAAGTTCGACGACCAGGTCAAGGAGATCGCCAAGGCGGCCAAGGACCGTGGTGTCTCCATCCGCATCGGTGTCAACGCCGGCTCGCTCGACCCGCGGATCATGGCGAAGTACGGCAAGGCGACCCCCGAGGCGCTCGTCGAGTCGGCGGTGTGGGAGGCCGGCCTGTTCGAGGAGCACGACTTCCATGACGTCAAGATCTCGGTGAAGCACAACGACCCCGTCGTCATGGTCCGGGCCTACGAGCTGCTGTCCGAACGCGGCGACTGGCCCCTGCACCTCGGCGTCACGGAGGCCGGCCCCGCCTTCCAGGGCACCATCAAGTCGTCCGTCGCCTTCGGCGCGCTGCTGTCCAAGGGCATCGGCGACACCATCCGCGTCTCCCTCTCCGCGCCGCCGGTCGAGGAGGTCAAGGTCGGCATCCAGATCCTCCAGTCGCTCAACCTGCGGCCGCGCAAGCTCGAGATCGTGTCCTGCCCCTCCTGCGGACGCGCCCAGGTCGACGTCTACACCCTGGCCGACCAGGTCACCGCGGGCCTCGAGGGTCTCGAGGTGCCGCTCCGGGTCGCGGTCATGGGCTGCGTCGTCAACGGCCCGGGGGAGGCTCGCGAGGCCGACCTCGGCGTGGCCAGCGGCAACGGCAAGGGCCAGATCTTCGTCAAGGGTGAGGTCATCAAGACCGTGCCGGAGAAGGACATCGTCGAGACCCTGATCGAGGAGGCCATGCGCCTCGCCGAGACCATGGAACCCGTCGACGGCAACGCCCCCTCCGTCACCGTCGGCTGACCGCTTCCCGCGCCCGCTGACGTATCGGCCGGCCTCCTGCCGGCTCCTTCCTCGCGTCCGAGCGCCGAGCCACCAGAGGGGGCGCCATGAGCTCACCCCAGGAGCGGCCGGCGCCCAACCTGCGCGGCTCCGCCCGGTATGTCGCGTTCGGGCTCCTGCGCGGCTCCGCCGGGTATGTCTCGTCCGGGCTCCTGCGCGGCTCCGCCCGGTATGCCGCGTCCGGGCTCCTGCGCGGCTCCGCCGGGTATGCCGCGTCCGGGCTCATGCTCGGCGTCGCCTGGGGCGTCGCCGCCGGGGCCCGGAGAGCCCCTGCTCGCCACCGACCCGCACAGCCCGTGGCGGGGCGCGCTCGCCACCGTCGTGTGCGTCGAGCGTCCCGATGCCGACCCGGTCGTCGGC
>JALZBI010000166.1 GCA_030947565.1 Actinomycetota bacterium | reverse complement strand
GATGTGAGATCCCACATCGGTGACCTCCGCCTCACCGTCCGCCCCGAAGGCGGTTTGGGTGCGGCCATTACCTCCCAGCTACAGGTCTTCGGGGCGGCCAGCGGCGCGGCCGTGACGCTGCGCCTGTCCGAGTCGTCCTACCGGCTCCCCGCCCACGTCGAGACGGGGCTCTACCGGATCTTCCTCGACTTCCTCGGCGATGCCCGCCGAAACGGGGCTCAGGAGCTGGACGTGACCGTCCGCACCCAGGCACCCGACGCCCATCTCGTGCTCCGCCAATCCGGGAGCACCCGGCTCACCGAATCTGATCTGTCAGCCCATCTCCCCGCGACGCTCGGGGGTGACGTTGCCGTGGTGACGTCCGCGTCCGGAACGGAAATTCTGGTCCACCTCACCGCGCTGCCGGAGACGGCGGCGGTGCTTGACGAAAGGCTCCCGCAACCGTCATGAACGGCCTCAAGGACACCCCTGTTGTTGGATCTGCTTCCGGTCGCCCGGCCCAGGCCTCGGTGACGGTGCTTCTCGTCGACGACCACCCGCTCGTCCGAGACGGCGTGGCCCACCTCCTGCGCGACGGCGGGCTCGACGTCATCGGCGAGGCGTCGAGCTTCGCCGAGGGCACCCGCATGGCCGAGGTCCTCAGGGCCGATGTCATGGTCGTCGACGTCTCACTCGGAGACGGCTCGGGCCTCGACCTCGTGGCTATGGTCCGGGCCAAGCGGCCGACTATGGGCATTGTCGTCCTGACGATGCACAACGACGACGAGACGCTGCTCGGCGCCCTCGATGCGGGGGCGTCGTCACTGGTGCTGAAGACCTCGTCCTCCGAGGAGGTGCTGGCGATGGTCCGGAGGGCGGCCGCCGCCCCGGACTCCTTCACCGCGGTGGGGCTGGGGGAGGCGCTGCGCCGGCGTTCAACCCAGGTCAAGCCCAACCTCACCGCTCGCGAACTTGAGGTGCTCGAGCGTCTTGCCGTCGGTGACTCCGTGGCGGGCATGGCCAAGCGCCTCTACATGAGCGAGTCGACGGTGAAGACACATATCGCCCGGTTGTACGCAAAGCTGGAAGCGCACAACCGGGCCAGTGCCGTGATAGCCGCAATCAAGTTCGGCTTCGTCCAGTCCTGAGGTCCGGCCAACGCTCAGCTCGCACCGGCGTCGAAGCACGACACGGCGCCGGTTACTCGGTGGCCCAGTGTGGCGACCACCGCGACAATGACGGCCATGACCAAGTCCACGAGGAGGACGTACTCGACGGCCGTGGCGCCTCGGTCGCGGGTGGCTATGCGGGTCTGCGCGGTCGCGAGAGCCTCGAGCACGGTAGTGTCCTCCCGTTCGTCCTGGCTGGTCCGGCAAGCGTCCGACGCCTGCTCGGGTCCACTCTGCAGCGCCGGCGGCCCGGGCACATCGGCCGTGGCGGCAGCCTCGGGGCGCTCTTCGGCCCCTTCCGTGGTCGACCGAACGGGCATCGACGCACCTCCCACCGACCTACGTCCCGCCGACCACGATCTCGGTCACCCCGGTCTGCTCGGACCACGCGTTGCCGGCCCGCAGCAGCACCCCCTTTGGCGTCGTCACGATGAGGCCGCGCACCCCACCGCGTGACGTGATGCTCGTGGCGTCCGGGACCTCACGGATCAGGGTCTGATCAAGGTCGAGCTGACCCACCCGGCGCAGGCCGACACCCTGCCCGATGTCCACCCGGAACGGGCGCAACGGGTCAGCGTCCATCGCCTTGGCGAGCACGACAAGGGTCATCTGATCGAGCCACGTCACGTCGACGAAACCCGTCAGCGGCTCGCCCTGGCGGTACGGGTCCGCCAGCGAGATGGGGAGCCCCGCACTGTCCCTTACAATTCCGGCGATGTCCAACCGGTTGTTCGTGCCGTCCGGCAGTCGCGAGAGGACCGCGACCCGGCTGCCGTCGGGTGAGACGGAGAGGTTGACGACCCGCCGGGCCTCGAGCCAGGGAGCCTTGACGACCGCCGGGCCGGCGCCGATCGGCACAGCCGCGTCGAAGGTCCAGACGCGCGACGCTCCCTCCGCGGCCCCTGCGACCCACAGGCGCCCGTCGGACGCATACATGGCGTTGGTGAGGTCCGACCCGAAGGTCGGGACCGTCGTGCCAGTCGCCCCCCGCCAGTGCGCGAGCTCGGTCCGCTTGGCGGAGACGCCCGCGATGTCGTTGCCGTCCGGCGAGAGGGTGAGCTGGACGTAGGTCTCCGGGATCTTCGGCAGGTCGGTGGGCGCTCGTGACGACTTGGCCGGGGGCACCGGGCTGCTCTCGTCCAGCGTCTGCGGGTTGACCCGTTCGATGACGTCCTTCGTGCGGAGCAGGCCGTTCGTCGCGGGGGTTGGCGTGACGCGTGAGTAGCCGAGGTCGCTGAGCGAGGCGACGGCGGCCGGCAGGTTGGCCACGGGAATCTTCCCGATGCCCTGCACCTCCAGCGACACCGCCGTGACCGTCGGCGCCTGCGAGAGGGTCGCAAGGAACTGCGCATACATGGGGCGCCGCCGCGCCGGGTCGATCGTCTGGACGCTGTTGGTCAGCGTCACTGTCGCGATACCGCTCAGGTCGACGTTCACCGCGTCCACCGCCAGGCGGGTCCCAGCCGGAACGGCGGTGTCGAGCACACCGGTCAGGTATGCCGGGACGGCGGCGAGCTGTGCGCGCGCGAGCGCCGTGGCCAAGCGCGGACCGGTGGGGAACCAGCGCACGTCGGGCACCAGCTGCCGGCGATCGGTCTGGAGGTAGTTGATGTCGTACGCGCCGAAGACCCGGTCGAAGTCGTCGGTGTTGAGCCACAGTCCGAAACCCTCACCCGGGAGGGTGATGCGCCATTCCCCCTCGACCTTCGTCATGGAGAAAACGACGGATGTCGTTGTGCCTGACGGCAGCTCGCGATAGTGGCCGTTCTCGTCGATCGCTGCCACTGCGCCCACCGTGAGACGCACCTCGTCGGAAGGCAGGTGCTCGATGGTCGGTGTGGTCCGCGAGTCGAAGACCGTGGTCGTCGTCGCGGTGGGCCGCCACAGGTCCAGCGAACCCGGTGCCAGGAACGAGCGACCTACCACCTGCTGGTCGTCGCCGACGTCCTGGAACGCCGCCCCCGAGCGGATGAAGTCTCGGGCGATGACGTCCTGTGAGGCTCCCACGGAGGGCGGGTCCACGACGATGCGGGCGCGGGGCGCCACGTTGTCTCCGACCCGGCGGCCGTCGACGATGTCGCTGCTCCGGGGCAGGCCGCACCCGGCCAACAGCACCCCGGACAGCACGGCGATGAGGGCCACCCTGAGCCGGTGCGCCGCGACGCCGGTCATGGTCCCCCCCGGACCCCCGCGGGTGCACGCCCCTCGGACGGGTCCGGACCAGCGCCAGGGCGGGGATTGACGCGCTGGAGGATGGCCGTCTCGGGTTCCGTGGGCAACGGCGGCTCAGCCGACGACGGCGCGGGTCGCGGCGTGGTCAGCTCACCCAGACTCGGGTTGAGGGGCAACGGGGACGACTCAAGGACGACGTCGACGCGCCTGGGCAGCGTCAGCCGGAAGCACGACCCCTCACCGGGCACACCCCACGCCTGCAGCCAGCCGTGGTGGAGCCGGGCGTCCTCCAAGGAGATGGCCAGCCCGAGGCCGGTGCCGCCTGTGGTCCGGGCCCGGGCCGGGTCGGCCCGCCAGAAGCGGTTGAAGACCATGGCCGACTCCCCCGGCCGCAGACCGATGCCGTGGTCTCGCACGGAGACGGCCACGGAGTCGTCGTCCTTGGCTACGCGCACGACGATCGGGCGGCTCTCGCCGTGCTCGATGGCGTTCACGAAGAGGTTGCGCAGGATGCGCTCGACTCGCCGGGCGTCGATCTCGGCGTCGCACGTCTCGCCGGGCTGGTCGATCGTGATGCGGGTGCTCTTGCGCTCCGCCAGTGTCGACGTGGCGTCGACGACACGGGCGACGGTCGCCCGCACGTCCGTCGGCTCGACGTCGAGGACCGCGGCGCCGGCGTCGAACCGGCTGATCTCGAGGAGGTCGGACAGCAGGGCCTCGAACCGGTCGAGCTCGTTGTGCAGCAGCTCGGCCGAACGTGACACCGCGGGGTCGAAGTCCGACCGCGAGTCGTGGATGAGGTCGCCCGCCATCCGGATCGTCGTGAGCGGCGTACGCAGCTCGTGCGACACATCCGACACGAACCGCTGCTGGAAGCGCGAGAGGTTCTCGAGCTGGCCGATCTGCTGCTGAAGGCTGGCGGCCATCTCGTTGAACGACGTGGCGAGCGTCGCGATGTCGTCCTCTCCGCGCGCCGGCATCCGCTCGCCCAGTGCACCGGCGGCAAAGCGCTGCGCGACGAGGGCGGCCCGGCGCACCGGGCGGACGACGAGGCGGGTCACGACGTAGGAGATGCCGCCGAGCAGCAGCATCAGGGCCAGGGCCCCCAGGAGGAGGAACCGCCCCACCAGCGCGAGGGTGTCGCGTTCACGGGTCATCGGGTAGACGAAGTAGAGGCCGTAGCTGCCGGCCCTCGGGACGGCGACCTGCTGGCCGATGACCCACGAGGACACTGCGTCAGCCTCGCCGGTGAGCTTCACCTGCACGATCTGCATCTGCTGGACCGAGGGGTTCTCGGCCACCTTGCGGCGCAGGTCCTCCGGCACCGCGCCCGGCCCGACCTCCCCGGACTGGACGGGAGGGAGGACGTCGCCCTGGGTGGCGGTGTTCTCCCCCCGGATGAGCACGACATAGCGGCTGCGCTCGGTGCCGGCGGCGTCCTGGACGAAGTTCTTGGCCGACCCCACCAGATCGTCGGCGGTAAGCACCTTGTCGGTGCCGTCGAACTGCTGCTGCACCCGGCTGGCCAGCAGGACGACCTCGGTCGACGCGGTGACGCGACGGTCCTCCGCGAGCCCGGCGGCGACGCGCTGGTAGAGGTAGGAGCCCACCAACGCCAGCACGAGGGTGCCGAGCACCATGGTGACGGCGACGACCCGGAACTGCAGCGAGCGGCGCCACCGCCGACGCAGCCAGCTCGCCGCGACGCGCACCCAGCGGCGGAGGTGCGTGAGCGCTCGCCGCGCGAACGCGTCGACCCGCACCCAAACGGTCGTCGGCGGTTCGGGTGACCGAGCCGGCGGCGCAGCAGCTTCACCGTCGGTCATCGACGGCTCGACACGGGCTCAGCACCGACTCATGCACCGACGCCCGTCAGGACGGGCCGGCCTTGTAGCCGACACCGCGCACGGTGACGACGATCTCGGGGTGCTCGGGGTCCTTCTCGACCTTGCTGCGCAGCCGCTGGACGTGAACGTTGACCAGACGGGTGTCGCCGGCATGCCGGTAGCCCCAGACCTGCTCCAGCAGGACCTCGCGGGTGAACACCTGCCACGGCTTGCGGGCCAGGGCGACGAGAAGGTCGAACTCGAGCGGGGTGAGCGAGAGCGCCGTGCCCTGTCGTTTGACCGAATGCCCGGCGACGTCGATCTGGAGGTCGCCGATGTCGAGCTTCTCGGGCTCCGGCTCGTCGCCGCGCCGCAGCCGCGCGCGGACACGGGCGATCAGCTCCTGGGGCTTGAACGGCTTGACGACGTAGTCGTCGGCGCCCGACTCGAGGCCGACGACGATGTCGACGGTGTCGGTGCGGGCGGTGAGCATGACGATCGGGATCCCGGATTCGGCCCGGATACGGCGGCATACCTCCATGCCGTCGAGCCCTGGAAGCATGACGTCGAGGAGCACGAGGTCGGGTCGGTAGTCGCGGAAGACGGCGACGGCCGACGACCCGTCGGCAACATGAGAGACGTCCAACCCCTCCTGGCGGAGCACGATGCTGAGCATCTCCGCGAGGGCGAGGTCGTCATCGACCACCAGTACGCGACCCTTCACGCCGGTTGCCCCTTCCGTTCGTGCCCTGTCTGAGTCCTCGGATCATCCCATACGGGGTGTCGCGGCGAGGTCGCTCCCGAGGTCCCCCCGCGTCGGCGC
>JALZBI010000513.1 GCA_030947565.1 Actinomycetota bacterium | reverse complement strand
GGGTGACCAGGGCTCCGGTGACCAGGGTTCCGGTGACCAGGGTGGCGGCGCTGACCAGGCCGGCTTCGACTCAGCCGGTGGTAATGCCGGCTGGGGGGGCGACCAGGGCGGTGGTGGCGGTGGTGGCGGTGGTGGTGACTTCGGCGGTGGTGACTTCGGCGGCGGTGACTTCGGCGGCGGTGACTTCTAGGCTGGCCGGCTCAGCCGATCGGCTCGTCGCGCTGCGCGGCGATCTCCTCCAGCTGCGACTTCTCCTGGGTGCTCAGCTTGCGGGTGTCACGGGGCACGGCGAACGGCTGCACGTCGGCGGGTAGGCCCTCCTGGATGGCCTTGCCGTGGTCGAGCTCGGCGTTGATCTCCGCACCGAGCAGGACCGCGATGTTGCTCAGCCACAGCCACACCAGGAAGATCACGACGCCGGCCAGCGAACCGTACGTCTTGTCATAGCTGGAGAAGTTAGCGACATAGATCGCGAAGACGGCCGAGACCACTACGACCAGCAGCACCGCGACGAAGCCACCGGGGCTCACCCACTTGATGCCGGCCTGGCGGGCGTTCGGGCTCGCCCAGAACAGCACCGCCAGCAGCACGGACACCAGCACGAAGAGGACCGGCCACTTGAGGATGCTCCACAGCAGCACCGTGGTGTCGCCGACACCGACGACGTCGCCGAGCTGCCGGGCCACCGGTCCGCTGACGACGACGATGACAGCGCTGAGGACGAGGACGATGACGGCGAAGACGGTGACTCCGACGCGGATCGGCAGGGTCTTCCAGATGGGCCGGCCCTCACCGATGTCGTAGACGATGTTCGACGCTCGCATGAACGCGGCCACGTAGCCCGAGGCCGACCAGAGCGCAATGAGGATGCCGAGGATCGCGCCGAGGCCGGCGCCGGTGCGGTTGGCCTGCGCCTGCGTGATGAGGGTCTTGACGAACTCGGCCGCCGAGCCGGGCGCGACCGCGCTCACCTGGCTGACCACCTGGTCGGTGGTGTCCTGCCCGAGCAGCCCGAGGATGGACAGCAGGACCACGAGGGCCGGGACGATGGACAGGACGCCGTAGTAGGTGAGCGCTGCGGCGAGGTCGGTCAGATGGTCCTCCTTGAAGCCCGTCCGGGCGCGCTTGAGGACGGCGACGAGAGACGGCTTGGGCAGGTCGGTCGGGCTGTCCGGCTCCGTCTCGTCCCCCGACCCGTGCTGCTCATCCGTCGCGCCGTTCGCGGACTCGTTGGCGGACTTGCTCGAGGACCCGTTCACGGACCCGCCCGTCGATCCGTGGGCCGGGCCGTTGCGGGCGGTGGGCGCGTCGTCCGAGAGATCGCCCGGGGCGGGTTGGCTGCCGCGCGGACGGAACCGTAGGGCCATGGCATACCTCGTTGTCGTCAGTTCGTAGTGGACTCGGGCGTCGTCAGCCGGGCGCACCGGGCACGCTTCCCCCATGATCTACCCCAGGCCTGCGCTTCTCACTCCCGACGCACGGGCGGGCGGCCCCGAACCTGCGGAGTCGCTCGCCGAGATGTGGTTCGACGTGGCCGGTCACCGGGTGCACGGCTGGCGGGCCACGCCCGCCGCCGCCGACCGGCTCCAGGGCGGCGTCGCCATCGTTCCCGGGCTCGGGCTGCCGCCCTACACATTCCCCACCGCGAGGGCCGTCGCGGCCCGCGGGCTGACCTGCACCGTGCTCGACCTCCCGGGCTTCGGCTCCGGCCGGCTCGACGCCACCCTCCCGCATATCCACGCGGTGGGCCGGGCTGCCGCGCAGTGGCTGGTCGCGCAGCCGCCGGGGGCGGTGACGGTGCTGGTCGGACACTCGACCGGGGCGCAAGCCGCCCTCACCGCGGCGCTCGCCGTGCAGGAGGTACGCCCCAACCTGGCCCTCGTCCTCGCCGGCCCCACCTTCGTCCCCCGTCAGCGCCGGTTCCCGCCACTCGCCGCGGCGACCCTGACGGCATACCGGCGCGACTCCCTGCGCGAGCTGGTCATCGCGCCCTCGGTGGCC
>JALZBI010000165.1 GCA_030947565.1 Actinomycetota bacterium | reverse complement strand
GTATGCCCGGTGCCCCGAGGTGGGGGCACCGGGCATACCGGTCAGCGGGGTGGTGCTGGTCAGCTCACGGCGTCGAGGGCGTCGACGAGGCCCTCACCGAAGTAGCTGTTGTCGGTGACCGGTCCGACGCACACCGGGCCGGCGGTCGCGACGCTGCAGGCCTTGTCGTCGGCCTGCTGGCGCAGCTTCGCGAGCATCTGAGCCGGGGTCCACGTGGGGTGCACCGACTTCATCAGCGCGAGGACTCCGGCGACGTGCGGCGACGCCATCGACGTGCCGCTCTTCAGCCCGTAGCCGTTTTTAGCCACGACCGTCGAGAGGATCCGCGAGCCCGGGGCAGCGACGTCGATGACGCCCAGGCCGCGGTTGCTGAAACTCGACAGGCGGAAGTCCGGCGACGTCGTCGGGAACCGCTCGACCGACGAGACCGTGACGACCCCGGGAAGCTCGGTGGGGATGTCCTGGCAGCCGCTGTTCAGCGTGCGCGCGACCTGCCCGCTCCGGGGCTGGTCGTCCGGGCTGGTGGTGTCCTTGAACGAGGACTTGTTGGCAAGGTCGCGAGCCGAGTTGCCCGCCGCCGCCGCGTGCACCACACCCTGCTCGGTGGACCAGGCGACTGCCTTACGCACGGCCTCCTTGGCCGCGTACTGGTCGGGCTGGTCCTCGCAGTAGAACTCGAACGGGTCGACGTAGTAGCTGTTGTTCGTCACGTCCATGTGCTTGAGGCCGGCCCAGACGAAGCCACAGACCGCGTACTCCGGGTAGATGTAACCGGCGTCGTTGACCACCTTGACGGAGGCCATCCGCACGTTCGGGGCTACACCGACGATGCCGACGCCGTTGCGGGCGGCCGCGATCGTGCCGGCCACGTGGGTGCCGTGGTCGCTCGTGGTCGGAGCCCAGCCGGTCGCCGACAGGTCGGGACGGCCGGCGTCGGTGCAGTTCACCGAGCTCGCGACATCGATGTTGGCGACGAGGTCGGGGTGGTCGGAATCGATGCCGCTGTCGAGCACGCCGACGAGGACGTTGCGCGAGCCGTCGGTGATCTGGTGGGCCTGGTCGGCCTTGATCATCGTCATGTCCCACTGCTCGGCCTCGCGGGGGTCGGCGGCCGTTGTCGACGGCGTCAGCTCGCCGGGAACGTCACCGTTGACCTTCTTCGGCGCGGGCCGGTACTTCAGGGCGCTCTTGTCCCACGGGGTCGACACCCCGTCGGGGGTGCCCTCAGTGACACCGACCGTCCGCGACGCGCCTACCGACTCCAGCGCACCCCGGGCCTCTGCCGCCACGTCGGCCCGGAATGCCGCACGGTTGGAGTGGGCGACGACGACGCCGATCTCCGGCCAGGCCTGGACGACCACGCCGCCGGCCTTCTCCACGGCCCGGGAGACGAGGTTCACCTGTCCCTGGTTGGCGTGCTTCGCGTTGAGGATGTAGCTGAAGACGACGCCCTCGGGGGTAATGATCGGGACGGGGGTGGAGACGGGTTCAGCCGCGGTGGCAGCCGAGGCGGTGCCGGCGAAGCACGTGGTGCCGAGCACGGCGAACGAGGCGACGGCCACGATGGCGCGCCGCCGCAGGGGGGTTGGGGACATAGGTTCGAGCTCCTTCTCACCGGCTCGGGTTCGAGCCGTTCTGGGGACGGGGTCCCCCTACCCAACAGGAAACTCCCAGGAATGCCCACCCGAGGCTGGGTAAATCCTGGTCACGTCCCGGCCAAGTCTCCTCGGCTGTCGGGTTGGCTCAGCATCGAGCAGGTTGGCTCCCCGTGCATTGCGAGCCAACCCACTTGATGGTGAGCCAGGCGGAGTTATCGCGTTGCGCCGGGGGCGCGCGGCGAACCCACGTGCGCATCCCGACGCACTGAGACCCCGCCACCCTGGTGGGTGGGGGGCCTCAACGTGGGGCGACCGGTTCAGTGGTTGGTGACCGCCTTCTCGGCGCCGGCGCCGGTCAAGGAGCGGACCTCCATCTCGGCGAACTTCGCCTCGTTGTGCTCCTTCGAGGTGATCGTGCCGATGTAGCCGAGGAGGAAGCCGATCGGGATGGAGACCAGCCCGGGGTTGGCCAGGGGGAACCAGTGGAAGTCGATCGACGGGTCGGTGATCATCGATGCTGCCTTGCCCGCGGTCACCTTGCCGCCCGACACGGTCGGGCTGAAGGTGATGAGCACGACGGCGCTGATGAGGCCGCCGTAGATGCTCCACAGCGCACCCCGGGTGTTGAACCGCTTCCAGAACAACGAGTAGAGGATCGTCGGCAGGTTGGCGCTCGCGGCGATGGCGAAGGCGAGAGCCACAAGGAACGCGATGTTCTGGCCGTTGGCGAAGATGCCACCGATGATCGCGACGATGCCGATGACGACGGCCGCGATGCGCGCGACGCGCACCTCGGCGTCCGCCCCGCCCTCGCCACGCTTGATGACCTGGCCGTAGATGTCGTGCGCGAAGCTCGCACTGGCGGTGATGGTCAGGCCGGCGACGACCGCGAGGATGGTCGCGAACGCGACGGCCGCGATGATGCCGAGCAGCACCGTGCCGCCGAGCTCGAAGGCGAGCAGCGGGGCCGCCGAGTTGGCGCCGCCCGGCGCCGCGAGGATCGCGGTGGGACCGACGAGGGCGCCGGCGCCGTAGCCGAGGACGAGCGTGAACAGGTAGAAGATGCCGATGAGCCAGATGGCCCACTCGACCGACTTCCGCGCCTGCTTCGACGTCGGCACCGTGTAGAACCGCATCAGGACGTGGGGCAGACCGGCGGTCCCGAGGACGAGCGCGAGACCGAGCGAGATGAAGTCGATCTTCGACGTCGTGGTGGCTCCGTACTGCAGCCCCGGGCCGAGAATGCCGTCCTTCTTCGGAGCGGCCTGCACCGCGCCGCCGAGGACGTTGGAGAGGTTGAAGCCGTACTTGCCGAGCACCCAGACGGTCATGACGAACGCGCCGATGATGAGCAGCGTCGCCTTGACGATCTGCACCCAGGTGGTGCCCTTCATCCCGCCGATGAGGACGTAGCCGACCATGATCACGCCGACGATGGCGATGACCAGGCTCTGGCCGGCCTTGGCGTCGATGCCGAGCAGCAGCGCGACGAGGCCGCCGGCACCGGCCATCTGGGCCAGCAGGTAGAAGAAGCTGACGACGAGCGTCGAGATCGCGGCGGCGACGCGTACCGGCCGTTGCCTGAGCCGGAAGCTCAGCACGTCGGCCATCGTGAACTTGCCGGTGTTGCGCAGCAGCTCGGCGACGAGCAGGAGCGCGACGAGCCAGGCCACGAGGAACCCGATGGAGTAGAGGAACCCGTCGTAGCCGTTGATGGCGATGGCCCCGGCGATGCCGAGGAAGGACGCGGCCGAGAGGTAGTCGCCGGCGATGGCGATGCCGTTCTGCCGGCCGGTGAAGGCGCGGCCCCCGGCGTAGTAGTCGGCGGCGGTGCGGTTGTTGCGGGAGGCCCGGATGACGATCGCCAGGGTGATGATGACGAACAGGGCGAAGATGGTGATGTTGAGGGTGGAGTTGCCGACGTTGGTCGCGGCGGGAGCCATGAAGGCGGGCACGACCGCGCTCATCGCAGGTCCCCTTCGATCTGGTTGCGCAGCGCCTCGGCGGCCGGGTCGAACTGCCGGTCGGCCCAGCGCACGTAGGCGATGGTGATGGCGAACGTCGAGACGAACTGCAGCAGCCCGAAGATCAGGCCGATGGTGATGTTTCCCGCGACCTTGGTGCTCATGAAGTCCGACGCGAACGACGAGAGCAGGACGTAGAGGAAGTACCACGCCAGGAACAAGGCGGTCAGGGTGAAGACGAACTTGCGGAACCTGGCGCGCAGGCCGCGGAACTCCGGGGTCTGGTGGACCTCGGTGTACCTCGACTCGGCGCCCGGCTCGGTGATCGAGCGGTCGAGAGCATCGTTGCTCACGGCGCACCTCCGGGTGGTCGCGTGCCACGGGCCCGTCCCGCGGTCGGTCTAGAGTGCGACCGCCGGGTATGCCGTGTGAAGACGACGCGCGCCGGGCGGGGAGAGCGGTCGCTCAGCGGGGCGAACGGGCCGGTCGAACGGTGGGCGCCCCGCGCCGAGCGGTGGGGTCGTCTACGCCGCTCCGACGCGTCGTCACTGGTGGATCCACCCCCGGAAGCGCGGGACGGGGTGTCGCCCAGCGTCGAACCGGGCGGGTCCGGTCGCGGTCACGGGTTCGACGGCGACGAAGGTCGAGGCGGCGGCCAGGGCGGCGAAGATCGCGCCGACGAGGTCGCGGTCGGAACGGCTCCTGGCCGAGGTGCTGGTGGTCTGTGTGCGTCCCATGACGATGAATCTCCTTGATGAGCAGTCGTTCCTGCGGTCACAAGAAGCATGTCGTCGGCGCGAGCTCATCGGTGTCGGCCGGCTGGTGGACCGACCGGTTGATGGTGCATCCACCGATCGGGGGACGGTCGAGCCGGGGTCGTCAGAGAGGTTCATGCTCTCCCGGGCCTTCCTGAATGCAGCACCTGACAGCCTCTGACGTGCCAGCGGCTGTCGTAGCGGCATACGGGTTGCTGCAACGACCGGGTAGCCGCTACGAGACCCGCTGTGAGCGCACGACGGCCGGCGCCCCGACGGGTCGGGCCGGGGGATCAGCCGTAGGTGGGGTACTGCGGCCACCCGTCGGGGCTGTCCTCCCAGTCCTGCTGCCGGCCGTAGACGGTCCGGTCCATGATGTGCGCCACGGGCAGGATCGCCTCGGTGCCGCGTGCGGTGGTGGCATACGTGAGGTAGGGCCTGCCGTCGTGCAGGAGGTAGTAGGAGTACCCGGGCTGCTGGCCCTCCTGCCCCTCGTCGTTCGTCTGCGTCCACCCCCAGTCGTGGTGGTACGACGTGTCGAACGACGAGACCCACGTGTGGTCCCAGCCCCGCTGGGCGCGCCAGGCCTCCAGCTTGGCGATCGGTGCCTGGGACACCATGGCGAACGCGATCCCCTCGTCGGCCAGCCGGCCCATGTCGGCCGGCAGGTTGTCGACGGCCCACGTGCAGCTCGGGCACCCTTCCTCCCAGCCGGGGTCGAACATGACGTTCTGCACGACGAGCAGGTAGCGGCCGGCGAACAGCTCGACGAGGGTGACCGGGCCGTCCGGCCCGGCAAACATGTAGTCCTCCACCTCGACCATCGGCAGCCGGCGGCGGGCGGCCGACACGCGGTCGTCGAGACGGGTGACCTCCTTCTCACGAGCGACCTGCGCGGCCAGCGCGGCGTCGAACGCCGGCCGGTCGACGACGGGCGGGGTGACATCGGGCTGGGCGTGCTTGGTCTCAGTCGAGCTCATGACGGGATCTCCTCGGTCGACGCTCGGTGCGCGCGGACCCTCCTGGACGAGGGCCCTTGCACGCTGTGACTCGTCAGCGGCCCCCGACTCATCGGGAGGAGCTCGCCTGGTCTGCCGGCCCGGCCGTCACCCGCAGCGACTCGGGCGCATGCAGCCGGACCATGGCCCTGGCGGTCCCCGACGGGATCGACCCCGGCGTCGCATACGAGACGAGGACGGCGACGGCGAAGGCGGTCGGCACCGTCCACGCGGCCGGCTGGGCGACGAGGGCGCCGAGCCAACCGCCGCCCACCGCACCAGCCCCACCGAGCACCGTGACGGTCGTCGCGCTGAGGGCGAGGACGCCCCCGGTGACCAGGCCGGCGGTGGCTCCGGCGACGGAGAGCCGGCGCCACCACACCCCGAGCACGAGCAGGGGGCAGAACGTCGACGCCGCGACCGCGAACGCGAGCCCGACCGTGTCGGCGAGGCTGGTGTTCACGGCCAGCCAGCTCATCGCGTACGGCACGACGACCGCGACGACGGCGGCCATCCGGAAGGTACGGATGCGGGGCACGTCGCCGCCGAACCGGCCGCCGAAGGTGCGGGCCAGGAAATCCTGGTCGATGACGCCCGCCACCGACACGGTCAGCCCGGAGGCCGTGGACAGGAACGCGGCGAAGGCCCCGCCCGCGAGCACCGCCGACAACAGGGT
>JALZBI010000164.1 GCA_030947565.1 Actinomycetota bacterium | reverse complement strand
CCCTCGGGGCGCGGGTCGTGGCCGTGGACCCGGCGGCGGCAAGCCGGCGGCTGGCCCAGGAGCTGGGTGCCGAGGTCACCCTCGACGTCACCGATGCTGTCGCCGACTCCGTCCGTCAGGTCACCGGCGGCGGCGCCCACGTGTCGCTCGACGCGGTGGGCTCGGCGCCTACCGCGGTCGCCTCGGTGCTGAGCCTGCGGCGCCGGGGGCGGCACGTGCAGGTGGGCCTGTTGTTCGGGCCCGAGGCCACACCGCCGCTGCCGATGGACCGGGTCGTCGCCCAGGAGCTGGAGATCTACGGCTCCCACGGGATGTCCGCCCGCGACTACGCGGGGCTGCTCGACCTCGTGCGGAGCGGCCGGGTGCGGCCCGAGCGGCTCGTGGGGCGCGTCGTGGGCCTCGCCGACGCGGGGGAGGCCCTGGCCGGTCTGGGACGGCCGGGCCGTGCCCCGGGTCTGACCGTGGTCGACCTGAGCCGGACGTAGGGATCGTGGAGCGCTGCACCCTCTCTGGGGGGTCTCACGCTCCGTGCTGATCGCGAAAATAGCGGGACCCCCCGTGTGGCCAGCATGGCCCCGGGCATAACGCGACTTGCGGGTTCATATAATGGACAGTTATGCGAACAAGCCCGACCCGGACAGACACTCCCGGGGTGTCTACTTCGTTCTCGCCCGCGTCCGCGACGCGACCCGCCAGCGGGTCTGGTGCCACTCCTCGACCGGCCCGGCAGGCGGGCAAGGCGACCGGCGCCTGGGCCGACGGCGACCGCACCCCGCTGAACCACAACGAGGAGCTCAAGCAGCAGGACGACGGCCTCAACGTGCGCGCCCGGATCGCCGAGGACTACGCCCGCAGCGGTTTCGACGCCATCAGCGGCGACGACCTGCGGGGCCGGATGCGCTGGTGGGGGCTCTACACCCAGCGTCGCCCCGGCATCGACGGCGGCAAGACCGCGACGCTCGACCCGAGCGAGCTCGACGACGAGTTCTTCATGCTGCGCATCCGCAGCGACGGAGGCGCCCTGTCCGGTGACCAGCTGCGGGCCGTCGCGAGCGTCAGCCAGGACTTCGGCCGCGGCACCGCCGACATCACCGACCGGCAGAACATCCAGCTGCACTGGATCCGCATCGAGGACGTCCCGGCGATCTGGGAGCGGCTCGAGGCCGTCGGCCTGATGACGACCGAGGCGTGCGGTGACACACCGCGCGTCATCCTCGGGTCGCCCGTCGCGGGCATCGCCGCCGACGAGATCATCGACGGGACACCGGCTCTGGAGGAGATCCGCGACCGCTACATCGGCTCGCCGGAGTTCTCCAACCTGCCCCGCAAGTTCAAGACGGCAATCTCCGGCTCACCGAGCCTCGACGTGGCCCACGAGGCCAACGACATCTCGTTCGTCGGCATCGTGCACCCCGAGCTCGGCCCGGGCTTCGACGTCTGGGTCGGCGGTGGCCTGTCGACGAACCCGATGTTCGCCCAGCGGCTCGGCGCCTGGGTCAGCCTCGACGAGATCCCCGAGGTGTGGGTCGGTGTCGTCTCGATCTTCCGCGACCACGGCTACCGACGGCTCCGCAACCGGGCGCGGCTGAAGTTCCTTATGGCCGACTGGGGGCCTGAGAAGTTCCGCGACATCCTCGAGAAGGACTACCTCGGCCGGGCCTTGCTCGACGGCCCGGCGCCCCAGCTGCCTCCGGGCCACCGGCGCGACCACGTCGGTGTCCACGAGCAGAAGGACGGCCTTCGCTGGGTGGGCGTCTCTCCGGTCGGCGGCCGCGTCAGCGGCGACGTGCTCGCCCGGGTGGCCGAGCTAGCCTCCACCCACGGTTCCGGCCGGATCCGGCTGACCACGCACCAGAAGTTCCTGATCCTCGACGTGCCGGAGGCGGAGGTCGACGCGCTCGAAGCGGGGCTCGCCGAGATCGGTCTCACCAGCCGGCCCACGGAGTTCCGCCGCGGCGTGCTCGCGTGCACGGGCATCGAGTTCTGCAAGCTGGCCCTCGTCGAGACCAAGGCCCGGGCGCGCACCGTCGTCGAGGAGCTCGAGCGGCGGATGCCGGAGTGGGACAGCCCCCTCACCATCCACGTCAACGGGTGCCCCAACTCGTGTGCGCGCTTCCAGGTGGCCGACGTCGGCCTCAAAGGCCTGGTGATGACCGACCAGTCGGGCGAGAGCGTCGAGGGCTTCCAGGTCCACCTCGGCGGCAGCCTTGGTGACGACACCCAGCTGGCCCGCAAGACGCGCCAGCTGCGGGTCACCGCCGACGACGTCCCCGACTACGTGGAGCGGCTCGGCCGGCGCTTTCTCGACCAACGCGACGATGACGAGTCGTTCGCGCAGTGGGCCCGGCGTGCCGACGAGGAGGCGCTGCGATGAGCCCTGAGTCCCGGACGGCTACGCCTCTGTATTGCCCGTTCTGCGGCGAGGAGGACCTTCGCCCCGTCGAGGACGACACCGCCGCCTGGTCCTGCCGGGCCTGCGCCCACGTCTTCAGTGTCACCCTGCTGAGGGTCGACCAGGACGCCATCCCGGCCAACCGCCCGCCCGCCACCTCCGGAGGACGAGCATGACCATCCTCTCCACGACGAGGACCACCGACGACCTGCGGGCCCTCGCCGCCGAGGGAGCGGCCGAGGTCGGCGAGGTGGGCATCGGCGCCGGCCCCGACGCCTACCAGCAGCGGGTCGAGACGGCCCGCCGCGCGCTGCGGTGGGCGGCCGAGACCTTCGGCGCCGACCTGACCGTGGCCAGCTCGATGGGCGACGAGGTGCTCGTCCACCTCGTCGGCACCACGATCCCCGACACCGACGTGTTCTTCCTCGACACCGGCTACCACTTCGCCGAGACCCTCGGCACCCGTGACGCGTACAGAATGATGCTTCCCATCCGGATGCGCACCGTCCTGCCGCTGACCACCGTCGCCCAGCAGGACGCCGAGTACGGACCGAGGCTGCACGACCACAACCCCGACCAGTGCTGCGCAATGCGCAAGGTCGAGCCGCTGGAGCGGGCCCTCTCCGGGCACCCCGCGTGGGTCACCGGTATGCGCCGCGAGGATGCTCCCACCCGCACCGACATCGGGGTCGTCTCGTTCGACGAGCGCCGAGAGATGGTCAAGCTCAACCCCATCGCGGCCTGGACCGCGGAGGACGTCGAGCGCTACACCCGCGAGCACGGGGTGTTCGAGAACCCGTTGCGTCAGATCGGGTTCGCCTCCATCGGGTGTGCGCCGTGCACCCGAGCCGTAACCGACGGCGAAGACCCCCGCGCCGGCCGCTGGTCCGGTCGCGCCAAGACCGAATGCGGGTTGCACACATGACTGCACTTCTCGACCGGCCGGTTGCTTCCGCGCTGCGCAGGGCGCCCGACGCCCTGACCCTCGACCACCTCGACCACCTTGAGGCGGAGGCCATCCACATCTTCCGCGAGGTGGCCGGTGAGTTCGAGCGTCCCGTGGTGCTGTTCAGCGGCGGAAAGGACTCGGTCGTCATGGTGCACCTCGCGCTCAAGGCCTTCGCCCCGGCGACCCCGCCGTTCGCGCTGCTGCACGTCGACACCGGGCACAACTTCCCGGGGGTGCTCGACTACCGGGACGAGACCGTGGCCCGGCTAGGCCTGCGTCTCGTCGTCGCCGACGTCGAGGACTACCTCGCCGACGGTCGGCTGCGGGAGCGCCCCGACGGCATCCGTAACCCTCTTCAGACGGTGCCACTGCTCGACGCCATCGAGGCCAACCGGTTCGACGCGGTGTTCGGCGGCGGTCGCCGCGACGAGGAGAAGGCCCGGGCGAAGGAGCGGGTGTTCAGCCTGCGCGACGCGTTCGGCGCCTGGGACCCGCGTCGTCAGCGCCCCGAGCTGTGGGAGCTCTACAACGGCCGGCATGCCCCGGGCGAGCACGTGCGGGTGTTTCCGCTCTCGAACTGGACCGAGCTCGACGTCTGGCGCTATATCGCGCGCGAGCGCATCGAGCTGCCGGCGCTCTACTTTGCCCACGAGCGCGAGGTGTTCCAGCGCGACGGGATGTGGCTCACCGCCGGCGGCTGGGGCGGACCGCGGCCGAGCGAACACGTCGAGACGCGTACCGTCCGCTACCGGACCGTCGGCGACATGAGCTGCACCGGCGCCGTCGAGTCGAGCGCCCTTGACACCGCCGACGTCATCGTCGAGCTGGCGGCATCCCGGCTCACCGAGCGCGGGGCGACCCGGGCCGACGACCGCATGTCGGAGGCGGCCATGGAGGACCGGAAGAAGCAAGGCTACTTCTGATGACGTTGGCCCCCCCGGCGTCCGGCGTCTCGTCAGAGCCCGCACCGGACGCGCCCCGCCACGACCTGCTACGGCTGGCCACGGCCGGCAGCGTCGACGACGGCAAGTCGACCCTCGTCGGCCGGCTGCTCCACGACACCCGCTCCGTCCTCGCCGACCAGCTCGCTGCCGTCGAGCGGGTCAGCCGCGACCGCGGGCTCGACGTCACCGACCTCGCCCTGCTCACCGACGGGCTGCGGGCCGAGCGCGAGCAGGGCATCACCATCGACGTGGCCTACCGCTACTTCTCTACCGCCACCCGGTCCTACGTCCTGGCCGACACCCCGGGCCACGTGCAGTACACGCGAAACATGGTCACCGGCGCCTCGACCGCCGAGCTCGCCCTGATCCTCGTCGACGCGCGACACGGGGTGGTCGAGCAGACCCGCCGCCACCTCGCGGTGACCGGACTGCTCGGGGTGCGGCACGTTGCCGTCGCCGTCAACAAGATGGACCTCGTCGACTGGGACGAGGCCACCTTCCACCGGCACGTCGACGAGTTCGTCTCTCTGGCATCCGGGTTCGGCATCGAGGACGTCCACGCGGTCCCGGTCTCCGCGCTGCACGGTGACAACGTCGTCGACCGGTCGCGACACGCACCCTGGTATGCCGGGCCGACCCTGCTCGAGTACCTCGAGTCGGTGCCGGTCGGCATCGACCCCTGGTCCCAGCCCCTGCGGATGCCGGTCCAGTACGTCATCCGGCCCCGGACCGCCGAGCACCCCGACTACCGCGGGTATGCCGGGCGATTGGCCTCCGGCGTCGTCCGGCCGGGCGACGTGGTCGTCGTCCTGCCCACCGGCGCCCGCACCACCGTCGTGGGCATCGACCGTGCGGCCACTCCCGGCGAGCCCGGTCAGCCCGATCAGCACGACATCGCCTTCGCCCCTCAGTCGGTGGTGCTGAGGCTCGCCGACCAGATCGACGTCTCGCGCGGCGACCTCATCGCCGCTGTGGACGACGCGCCGACGGTGGTCTCGGAGATCACCGGCACCGTCGCGGTGCTCTCCGACCGTCCACTGCGAGCGCGGGACCGGGTGCTCGTTCGCGTCGGCACCCGCGGCGTCCGCGGGCTGGTCAGCGAGCTCGTCGACGAGCTCGACGTGAGCACCCTCACCCGGGGCGCCGCGCCGGAGGCTTTGCTGCTCAACGCGATCGGACGGGTGCGGATCCGGCTCGCCGAGACCGTGCCGCTCGACGACTACACCCGCCTTCGTCGCACCGGTGCCTTCCTGCTCATCGACGAGGCGGACGGCACGACCCTCGCGGCGGGCATGGCCGAGCTCAGCCCGTCGCCGGGTGTGCCGTCCTTCGCCTGACCGCTGACCCCCAGGAGGTCGGCGTGGCCGCATCACCGGCATACCCCACGGTCCTGCGCCTCGCCGGGCGCCGGGTGCTGGTCGTCGGAGGCGGTGTGGTGGCCGCGCGGCGCGTTGTCGCCCTGCTCGAGTCCGGAGCGCTCGTCGACCTGGTGGCTCGGGAGGTGGACGACGCCCTGCGTCACGAGGCCCAGGCCGGCCGGATTCGCTGGCAGCAGCGGCCGTTCGTGTTCTCCGACATCGTGGAGCCGTCGCCCGCCTGGCTGGTCCACGCGGCCACCGACTCCCCGGTGGTCAACGCCGACGTGGCGGCGGCCGCGGACGCGGCCCGCGTCTGGTGCGTTCGCGCCGACGACGCCCGCGCTTCGACGGCGTGGACCCCGGC
>JALZBI010000512.1 GCA_030947565.1 Actinomycetota bacterium | reverse complement strand
CCGTTGAGCACTCCGAGGTGGATGCCTTGGCGCTCGGCGGCCACGAGGTACATACAGAAGACGGGCACCGCCGGGCCGGAGATGGTCATCGACGTGGTCACGTCGCCCAGGGGGATGTCGGAGAACAACGTCTCCATGTCGGCGGCGCTGTCGATGGCCACCCCGCAGTGACCGACCTCGCCCAGGCTGTGGCTGTCGTCGGAGTCGCGGCCCATGAGGGTCGGCATGTCGAAGGCGACGCTGAGGCCACCGCCGCCGCGAGCCAGGATCATCTTGTAGCGCTCGTTGGTCTGCACCGCGTTGCCGAAGCCGGCGAACTGGCGGATGGTCCACGTCCGACCCCGGTAGCCGGTGGGGTAGAGGCCCCGGGTGAACGGGTACTCCCCCGGCCAGCCGATCCGCTCCATCCGGTCGCGCTCCTCCGGCGAGGCGTCGACAGCAAGGTCGGGTATGCCGTGCAGGCCGGGCCCGTAGACCGGCTCCACGGGCGTACCGGAGAGGGTGGTGAAGTCGACGTCCCGCACCCGGCCGGCGTTCAGCGCCGCGTCGTAGCGGGCCTGCCAGCGCTGGGCACCGGTGGGCTGGTCGGGAGTCTGCTCAGGCATACCCCCAATTTACTAGGACGTCCTATCAATCACCACCGGACTCACGCGTTTGTCGGTTCGTCGGCTTCTCGGGGCCTCAAACCAGCAATCCGGTGAGTCCGGTCGGGATCGACCCGGGGCTACTCGGCGAAGTCGGCGCGGGCCACGCGCACCGTGCGCAGCAGGGCGAACAGCTGGTCGTGCTCGTCGGGCGTCAGCATGCTGAGTCCGAACCCGCCGCGCACGAGGTCGGCCGTGGCCGCCTCCATGACCTCGCGTCCGGCGTCGGTGACGGCCGCGAGGGTGCCCCGGCCGTCGCGCGGGTTCGGGCTGCGGCGGACGAAGCCCTGGGTCTCCAGCCGCTGCACGATGTGGGTCGCCGAGGTCGGGTGCACCATGAGCCGTTCCCCGACCTTGCTCATCGGCAGCTCGCCCGCCGACGAGAAGGCGAGCAGGACCAGCGCCTCGTAGCGGGCGAACGTCAGCCCGTGCCGGCCCACCACCGCGTCGAACTCGGCGATGAGCAGCTGCTGCACCCGCATGATCGACGTCGCGGAGGCCATGGCGAGGGGCTCGGACCGCGGCCCCCATCGCTGGCGCCAGAGCTCCGCCGCCCGGCGGATGGGGTCGAAGCGCAGGCGCAGGCCGTCGGGCACGCGTCGCACGGTATCGGCTGGTCCCGGTCCGGTGACCCGGCGACCACCATCCGGCTCGATCGGCTTAGGTGGACCCATGGACGCCGTGGAGGAGTGGACGCAGGGACAGCAGCGCGTGGTCGAGCTCGTGGACGGCCTGGATCCGGGGCGGGCGGATGCGCGGGTGCCGGCCTGTCCCGACTGGTCGGTGCGCGACCTGCTCTCCCACATGGTCGGTCTGGGCGTCGACGTGCTCGCTGGTGACGAGCCGGACGACCACAACGGAGCCTGGACCGCCCGCCAGGTGCAGGCCCGTCGCGGCGACGACCTGGCTGCGATCGTCGACGAGTGGCGCGGCATCACGGCGCCGATGCGGGCCTACCTTCGCGACGTGAGCCCCCGTCCGCTCAGCGACCTCGTCATCCACGAACAGGACCTGCGCGGTGCCCTGGGGGTATCCGGCGGCCAGGGCACGGAGGGTCTGGCGATGGTGCGCGAGCGAATGGTGTCGCGGTTCGCGTCCTCGGTGGAGGGTCTGCCGGTGATCGCGCTCGAGGGCGATTCGTGGACGTGGTGGTCAGCCGAGGGAGCGCCCGCCGTGGTCGTGCGGACGTCTGACGTCCACCTGACCCGGGCGCTGATGGCCCGCCGCTCCGAGGGGCAGCTGCGGGGCTGGACCGTCCAGGGGGACATCGAGCCATACCTGGCCGCCTTCGCCACGCTGGGGCCCCTGCCGGGCCGCGACCTCAGCGAGTAGGCGCCTCGCCCAGCCGAGCGGCCACCTCGAGGAACGACCGG
>JALZBI010000511.1 GCA_030947565.1 Actinomycetota bacterium | reverse complement strand
ATCGCCACCATCGTCGTCGCGGTGCGCCGAGACCTACGCGAGCGCTTCATGTGGTGGGTCGTGGGTGCCAACGGCCTGATGTTCGGCGTGACGCTGGTGACCAAGGAGAGCGGTGAGGCCCTTCAGAAGCGGCTCGGTGGTCAGGTCGGGCAGGAACACGCCGAGCTCGGCAGCGTGCTCCCCTGGTTCGCGCTGTTCCTGGCCCTCGCCTCGGCCGCCAGCGCCGTGACGGCCCAGAACAAGGCGCTACGCCCCATTGCCGCGGTGGTCTCGGTCATCGCCGCCATCGCTGCGGTGGTCTGGACCGTGCGCACCGGCGACGCGGGCGCCCGCGCGGTGTGGGGCGGGCAGTCCTGACGACCGATCGCCGGTGGACGCCGGGCGGTCGTGAGCGGCCGCGACAGGAACAGCACTCCCCCGGCTAGCGTTGGCCGGTGCCCAGCTACGACGACGACCTTCGCCTCGCCCATGTGCTCGCCGACGCCGTCGAACGGGTCACCATGACCCGGTTCCGAGCGGAGGACCTGGTGGTGGAGGCCAAGCCCGACCTCACGCCCGTCACCGACGCCGACCGCGACGCCGAGGAGCACATCCGCGCCCAGCTCAAGCGCACCCGCCCGCGTGATGCGGTGGAGGGTGAGGAGTTCGAGACAACCGGCCACGGCCCGCGCCGGTGGGTCATCGACCCCATCGACGGCACGAAGAACTTCGTGCGTGGGGTGCCGGTATGGGCCACCCTCATCGCCCTCGTCGACGACGGTATGCCCGTAGTCGGGCTCGTCTCCGCTCCTGCCCTCGGTCGTCGCTGGTGGGCCGCGCAGGGCTCCGGAGCATGGTCAGGACGGTCGCTCTCCGCCGCCAAGGCGGTCCATGTCTCGCAGGTGGGGGCCATCGAGGACGCCTCTCTCTCCTACGCGTCGGTTGCGTCGTGGCGGAAGGTCGAGCGCTACGCGCAGCTCCTCGGGCTGGCCGACGACTGCTGGCGCTCGCGGGCATACGGTGACTTCTGGTCCTACATGCTCGTCGCCGAGGGCGCGGTCGACATCGCGGCCGAGCCCGAGCTGGAGGTCTACGACATGGCCGCGCTCGTGCCGATCGTCACCGAGGCCGGCGGCCGGTTCACCTCCCTCGACGGGACGGACGGGTGTTGGGGCGGCAACGCGGTGGCGACCAACGGGTTGCTGCACGACGAGGTGCTGGCCCGGATCGGCACCGGTCCCTCGACCTGACCTCGACCTGCCCTCGACCTCACCTCGACCTCACCTCAGGTGCCGGGTGGTCCGTCGAGCACGGTGGGCCGGTAGTCCAGCAGCTGTAGCCGACCGTCGAAGGTGCGGCTCTCGACCAGCTCGAGCATGACGTCGGGGTACTTGTCGTAGATCCGGTCCCGGCCGGTGCGGCCGGTGATGACGGGGAAGACCACGACGCGGAACCGGTCCGCTACACCGGCGGCCAGCAGGGAGCGGCAGAGCGTGAGGCTACCCAGGGTGCGTAGGTCGGTGCTGCCCGACGCCTTGGTCCGACGGACCCACTCGATGGGGTCGCCTTGTACGAGCGTGGTGTTCGGCCACTCGAGCGGGTCGGTCAAGGTGCTCGAGAAGACGACCTTGGGCCGGTTGGACAGCTCATCCGTGCCGGGCTCCCCGCTGCTGGCGAACCCCTGCATCAGGCGGTAGGTGGCCGCGCCCATGAGGATGGTGGAGGCCGCCTCCGGCTGGCCGTCCAGCCACGCGAGGTACTCGGGCCCCTCGAGCCCCCACCAGCCGGGCCACCCCTCGGCGGCGCCGTACCCATCGAGCGAGGTGATGAAATCGATGACCAGCTCTGGCATCTGCGATCTCCTTCCGGTGTGCCCCTGCATGTACTGACCGTCGGACCGGCGCCAACTCATCGGTGACGTGAGGAACGCGCTCTGCCGCCCCAACCCCCAACCCCAACGTTCTCACCCCAACCCCGGCGTTCTCACCCAATAGGAGCGCAGCGCACAGCCGCGCCAGATATGAGGAGCGCAGCGCACAGC
>JALZBI010000510.1 GCA_030947565.1 Actinomycetota bacterium | reverse complement strand
TCGTCGCGGACTACAAGACCACCTGGGTGGGCGAGCGCGACCAGCCGAACTACGCCGACGCCTACGCCCCCGACCGGCTGGGCGAGGCCATGGCGCGTTCGAGCTATCCGCTGCAGGCGCTGCTCTACTCCGTTGCCCTGCATCGATTCCTGCGGTGGCGGCAGCCGGGGTACCGGTTCGCCGACCACTTCGGCGGCGTCCTCTACCTCTACGTGCGCGGCATGATCGGCCCGGAGACGCCGGTCGTCGATGGGCAGCCGTGTGGGGTCTTCGCGTGGCGTCCGAGTGAGGGACTGGTCGAGGCGGTCTCGAGCCTGTTCGGCGGGCGGGTGCCGGCCGCATGACCGAGATCCGGCAACGGCCACCCTTCCACCGTGACGTCGCGCTGCACGCGACCGGTCTGCTGCGCGACTTCAACGCGGCCGAGATCCTGACCGCCGCTGACGTGCACGTCGCCTCCCGAGTGGGGCACGCCGTGGGCGAGACCGACGAGTCGGCCCTGCTGGCCGTGGCGTTCGCGGTGCGCGCGGCCCGGCAGGGGTCGGTATGCGTGGACTTCCGTGATCTCGTCGAGCTCGCGGCCTCCCCCTCCGGCGACGACGCCGGCCTCGCCTGGCCCGACCCGGGTGGCTGGGAGGAGGCCGTGGTTGAGAGCCGCGTCGCCGCATACGGCGTCGTCCATCACGACCTTGGGCGGCTCTACCTCGACCGCTACTGGCGCGAGGAGTGCCAGGTGGCCGACGACCTCGCATCCCGTGCGGGGCTGCCGGTCATGGTGGACGCCGAGCGGCTGACCTCGGCGCTGGGGGCGGCGTTCCCTGGGACGGGGTATGCGGAGCAGCGCGAGGCCGCGCGGGTGTGCTGCACGCATCGGACGGCCATCATCACCGGCGGGCCGGGGACGGGGAAGACGACGACCATTGCCCGGCTCATCGCGTCGTTGGTGGCGCTCGACGGGTCGCGGCTTCGGGTGGCGCTGGCGGCGCCGACCGGCAAGGCGGCGGCGCGGATCACGCAGGCGGTGCAGGCCGAGACGACGAAGCACGACTTCCCCCTGGCCGCCGCGGATGTGGTGTCCTCGCTGTCGGCCACCACCATCCACCGGCTGTTGGGCTGGCGCCCGGAGAGCCGCAACCGGTTCCGTCACGACCGGGCCAACCCGCTGCCGTTCGACGTGGTCGTCGTCGACGAGACGTCGATGGTGTCGCTGACCCTGCTGTCCCGGCTGCTTGAGGCCGTGCCGCCGCACGCGCGGCTTGTGCTCGTCGGGGACGCCGACCAGCTGACGTCGGTCGAGGCGGGGGCGGTGCTGCGCGACCTCGTCGACGGTCTCGGCGAGGGGAGCCATGCGGTGGCGCACCTACGGACCAGCCACCGGTTCCGCGGCGCCATCGCCGAGCTGGCCGACGCCGTGCGGGTGGGGGACTCGGCTGCCGCGCTGGGCATCCTCGAGTCCGACGACCCCAGCGCGGCGCTGGTCGACGACATCGAACCAGCGGTGCGTGAGGCGGCACGCGACCTGCACGACGCCGCCGATCGCGGTGACCGCGGTGCCGCTCTGGCCGCGCTCGGGCGCCACCAGCTCTTGTGCGCGCACAACTCCGGCCCGTTCGGGGCGCGCTGGTGGAACCGGGAGGTGGCCTCGTGGCTGGCCACGTCCCTGGGCGTCGACTATCTGCGCGGCTGGTATCCCGGGCAGCCGCTCCTCGTCACCGAGAACGACTACAGCCTGGGGCTTTTCAACGGCGACACCGGCGTCGTCGTCCGCGACCCGGAGACCGGGCGGCTGTCCGCCCTCCTGGCCGACGGGGCCGCGGCGCAGGGTCGCGACCTGCACCTGAGCCGGCTGGCCGAGGTTACGACCGCCCACGCGATGACGGTGCATCGCGCGCAGGGCAGCCAGTACGACGAGGTGTCCGTCGTTCTCCCAGAACCTGGGTCGCGGCTGCTGACGAGGGAGCTGTTCTACACCGCGGTGACGCGGGCGCGGCATACCGTGCGGGTGCGTGGTTCGCGTGAAGC
>JALZBI010000163.1 GCA_030947565.1 Actinomycetota bacterium | reverse complement strand
GCGGAGCAAGGTGTTCGCCAAGCTGATCAAGAACATCGAGGTCGCGGCCCGCACGGGCGGCGGTGACGTCGTCGGCAACCCCACGCTCTATGACGCCGTCCAGAAGGCCAAGAAGACCTCCGTCCCGAACGACAACATCGACCGCGCGATCAAACGCGGTTCCGGTGCCGAGGGCGGCGCCTCCGACTGGCAGACCATCACCTACGAGGGGTATGCCCCGGGCGGGGTGGCAGTGCTCATCGAGTGCCTCACGGACAACCGCAACCGCGCCGCGGCCGAGGTGCGAACGGCGTTGACCCGCAACGGAGGTCAGCTGGCCGATCCCGGCAGCGTCGCCTATGTCTTCGACCGTCGGGGCGTCGTCACGGTACCCAAGGGCAACCTCTCCGAGGACGACCTGCTCGAGGTCGTGCTCGACGCGGGCGCCGAGGAGGTCAACGACAACGGCGAGACGTTCGAGATCGTCTCCAGCGCCTCCGACTTCGTGGCCATCCGCAGCGCGGTGCAGTCGGCCGGCATCGACTACGAGTCAGCCGAGGCGGCGTGGGTGCCCAACCTCCAGGTGCCGCTCGACGTCGACGGTGCCCGGAAGATGATCCGCGTCATCGACGCCCTCGAGGACAGTGACGACGTGCAGAACGTCTACGCCAACGGCGACATCAGCGACGAGGTCCTGAAGGAGCTCGACGACCTCGAGGACTGAGGCGTGACGCGTCGGCACCGGCGTTGCTCCCCGGCCGACGTCGCCTGCCCGGGTAGCGTCGGCTCCGAACACGTGTTCGGTCGGACGTCGGCGAGGAGGGTATGCCAGTGATGCGCGTCCTCGGTGTCGACCCCGGCCTCACCCGCTGCGGTCTCGGCGTCGTCGAGGGGTCGGCGGGGCGGCCCGCCCGGATGGTCGAGGTCGGGGTGGTCCGCACCCCGCCGACGATGCCCACGCCGCTGCGCCTGCTGGCCCTCCAGACCGAGATGGACGCCTGGATGACCCGGCACCGTCCCGATGCCGTCGCGGTCGAGCGGGTGTTCGCCGACGTCAACGTCGCGAGCGTCATGGGCACCGCCCAGGCCTCGGCGGTGGCCATGCTCAGCGCCGCCTCACGCGGCATACCGGTGCACCTGCATACCCCCACCGAGGTCAAAGCCTCGGTGACGGGCAACGGCCGGGCCGACAAGGCCCAGGTCACGGCGATGGTCACCCGCATCCTGCAGCTGCCGTCGCCCCCGCGCCCGGCGGACGCCGCCGACGCGCTCGCGCTCGCGATCTGCCACCTGTGGCGAGGGGCGGCCCAGGCGCGGATCGACGCCGTCGTGGCTGCGTCGCTCGCCGCCCGACCGGCGGGCCGGGCATGATCGCCTCCGTGCGGGGCACGGTCCTGCGGGCCGGCCTCGACTCCGTCGTCATCGACCTGGGCGGTGACGGCGGCGGCGTGGGGATGCTCGTGCACACGACGCCGCGCACGGCCGCCGGTATGCGGGTCGGCCAGTCCGCAGCGCTGGCGACGACGCTCGTGGTGCGGGAGGAGTCCCTGACCCTCTTCGGGTTCGCCGACGACGACGAGCGGACGGTCTTCGAGACGGTGCAGACGGTGACCGGGTTCGGACCGCGCCTGGCGTTGGCGATGCTCGCCGTGCACAGCCCGGACGCGGTGCGGGCCGCGGTGACCACCGGTGACCTCGTGGCCCTGACCAAGGTGCCGGGCGTCGGCCGCAAGGGCGCCGAGCGGATCGTCCTCGAGCTGCGCGACAAGATCGGGGTGCCGACCGGCCCGGCGACCCTGACCGACCGGCCGGCGTCAGCGGCCTGGCAGGGGCAGGTCCGCGAGGCGTTGGTCGGGCTGGGCTGGACCATGCGACAGGCCGACGACGCCGTCGAGACGGTCGCACCGCTGGCCGCGGAGGGCGCCACCGTCTCGGCCCTGCTCCGGGCCGCGCTCCAGGAGCTCGGGCGATGAGCGACGGGTTCGACGACGGGCGTCCCGAGGGCACGATGGACGACGGCTCGTTCGAGGCGACCACCCGGGTCGTCGATGCCCGGCCGGATGAGGGCGACCGGCAGGTCGAGGCCGCCTTGCGGCCGCGGCGCCTGGCGGAGTTCCCGGGCCAGCGCCGGGTCCGCGACCAGCTGGCGTTGGTGCTCGAGGCGGCGAAGCGGCGTGGCACCCCTCCGGACCACGTCCTGCTGTCCGGTCCGCCCGGCCTGGGCAAGACGACGCTGGCCTTGATCGTCGCGGCCGAGCTCGAGCAGCCGATCCGCATCACGTCGGGACCGGCCATCCAGCACGCCGGCGACCTCGCCTCGATCCTGACCTCCTTGATGGAGGGCGAGGTGCTCTTCCTCGACGAGATCCACCGGATGTCGCGGCCGGCCGAGGAGATGCTCTACCTGGCCATGGAGGACTTCCGGGTCGACGTCGTCGTCGGCAAGGGCCCGGGCGCCACCGCCATCCCCCTAGAGCTGCCGCCCTTCACCGTCGTCGGCGCGACGACCCGGGCGGGCCTGTTGCCGGCCCCCCTTCGCGACCGGTTCGGTTTCACCGGGCATCTCGACTTCTACACGGTCGACGACCTCGTCACCATCCTGAGGCGCAGTGCCCGGCTGCTCGAGGTCGAGGCCGACACGCGGGGTATCGAAGAGATCGCCACCCGGTCGAGGGGGACGCCGCGCGTCGCCAACCGGCTGCTGCGCCGAGTGCGCGACTGGGCGCAGGTCCACGGCCGCAGCGTCGTCGACCTCGACGCCGCCCGGGTGGCGCTGGCTCTGTTCGACGTCGACGAGCGTGGTCTCGACCGGCTCGACCGGGCCGTCCTCGAGTCGCTGTGCCGCCGGTTCGACGGGGGACCCGTGGGCCTCACCACGCTGGCCGTCGCCGTCGGGGAGGAGGCCGACACCGTCGAGACGGTCGCCGAGCCGTTCCTCGTCCGCGAGGGCCTCATCGTCCGCACGCCCCGGGGCCGCGCCGCCACCCAGCAGGCGTGGGACCACCTCGGCCTCGTCCCGCTCCGCCCGTTGGCGGGACCGGGCACGGGTGGGTCGACAACCGGCACCAACGCGATGCTCCCGCTGGACGACCCCGGCCGCTTCTCCGGCTGACGCCTCGCCGCGAGCGCACCCGCCTACGCCCAGGCGCAGCTCTGGCGGTTGATCCCCCACCCGGGGTTCCCCCCGCCAAAGGTCACCTCTGGACGTCCGGCCGCCGCCGAGTGGTCAACAACGGTCACCTGGAGCCTGCGCAGCTGACCATTGGTGACCTCTGGCGCGTCAGGCACCCCCGAGACCGGCAACGGCTCACGTCACCGTCAGGGCGCTGGCCACGCTCATCCTGCGAACCACCGCTCAGGCCGACCCGCCGCCAAAGGTGACCTTTGGCCGGGCGGTCCCGTCCCAAGGGTCAAGAACGGTCGTCTGCAGCGCCCCAGAACGACCAGAGGTGACCTTTGGCCGGGCGGTCCCGTCCCAGGGGTCAAGAACGGTCGTGCGGGGCACTCCAAAACGACCAGAGGTGACCTTTGGCCGGGCGGTCCCGTCCCAAGGGTCAAGAACGGTCGTGCGGGGCGCTCCAGAACGACCAGAGGTGACCTTTGGTCGGGCGGACCCGTCCCAAGGGTCAAGAACGGTCGCCTGGAGCGCTCCAGAACCACCAGAGGTGACCTTTGGCGTATGCCTGGGGTGGGGTTGGGCGGGGTCGTGCACCCCGTCGCGTCGGCCGGCGACGGGAAGGCGGGCATACTGGGATCTTTGGTGACCCGCAGAGCCCTCACCTAGACTCTCGCGGGCACGTCGACCGGCTGGTCGGCACTCCGGCAGACCCGAGGACGTTGTCCGGGCGTCCCGCCGCCGACCGAGACGAAGGACGATGTGGCATGAGTGAAGGGCTGGCTCCGCTGCTGCTGCCGGCGATGGTCATCATCCTGTTGGCGTTCATGTTCTGGAGCCAGCGTCGGCGCCAGCACGCGATCGCCACTCTGCAGGAGAGCCTCGCCGTGGGCGACGACATCTGCACGACGTCGGGACTGTTCGGTCGGATCATCGCTCTCGACGAGGTCGCCGCCACGCTCGAGATCGCCGCCGGCACCCGCGTTCGCTTCGACCGGCGGGCCATCGCGACCAAGGTCGACGTCTCCGGACGTCCCGTCACCGGGGCGGACGGGCAGCTGCCCGCCGCGCCGTCGACAGGGCCTCACACCGGGGAGTCCAGCCCCAACCGCCCCGCCCACCAGTCCGTCGACCCCGCCGACGCCCCTCGCACCGATACCGAGAAGTAGCCCGTGGCCCGCAACGCACGAACGCGCGGCCCCCGCCGCGTCCTCCTCTCCCTGGTCGTCATCGTCCTGGCCCTGTTCGGGGCCATCGGCGCGGCACACACGTGGAGCAACGGTCAGCTGACCCCCAAGCTGGGCCTCGACCTCGAGGGCGGCACGGAGATGACCCTCCAGCCGGTCCTGAGCGATCCCAACGCTCAGGTCAGCCAGGGCCAGCTGGACAAGGCGCGCGACATCATCGCTCAGCGGGTCGACTCCTACGGCGTTGCCGAGGCGGAGGTGACGACCCAGGGCGGCCGCAACATCGTCGTGTCGATCCCGGGCCAGCCGGACGCCGCCACCCTGGACGCGATCCGCAAACCCTCGCAGCTGCGCTTCCGGGCGGTCCTCACGGCTGACGCCGGCTCACCGCAGCCCACCGCCACCGCGACCGGCCCCACGAGCGGCACAGCGACCGGCACCGCGACGGGCAGCGCCTCGACGTCGACCCCCACCACGCCGCCCCCGATCTTCACCCCCGACGCACCGACCGAGACGGCGACGCAGGGCAGCTCGACGGCCGCCAACCGCGCCGTTCCGCAGGCGCTCGTCGCGGCGGACCCGACCCCGACGGACACCGGAACGACCCCTGCTACCGCCACCCCGACAGGCACCCCGAGGGGCACCGGCGCGGCCAACCCCACCGGCACCGCGACCCCCACCGCCGCCCCGGCGGACGCGAGCGACCCGGCGTGGGTCACTCCGGAGATCCTCGACCAGTTCACCAAGCTGGACTGCTCCAAGCCCAACGCCGTCAACGCCGTCGTCGACGACCCGGCCAAGCCCCTCGTCACCTGCTCCGAGGACAAGAAGGTCAAATACATCCTCGGCCCCGTCGAGGTCGACGGCACCGATATCGCCGACGCGTCGGCCGGCTACCAGACCTCGGCCAACGGCCAGCCGACGAGCATCGTCGAGGTCCAGCTGAAGTTCACCGGTGACGGAGCCCAGAAGTTCGGCGCCGTCACCACCCGGCTCATCGGGCTGCAGGGAGCGCGCAACCAGTTCGCCATCGTGCTCGACAAGCTCGTCATCTCGGCCCCGACCACCCAGGCCGCCATCACCAACGGGCAGGCCAGCATCACGGGCAGCTTCACCATCGAGTCGGCCCGGTCCCTCGCCAACCAGCTGAAGTTCGGCGCCCTCCCGCTGTCCTTCTCCCTGCAGACGCAGGAGGACATCAGCCCCACGCTGGGGAGCGAACAGCTGCAGCTCGGCCTGCTCGCCGGCCTGATCGGGATGCTGCTCGTCGTCATCTACTCGCTCCTGCAGTACCGCCTGCTCGGCCTGGTCACGGTCGCGTCCCTGGTCGTCGCGGCGATCCTCACCTACGGGGTGTTGACGTTCCTCGGGTGGTCCTACAACTTCCGTCTCACCATGGCCGGCGTGACCGGGGTGATCGTCGCGATCGGCGTCACCGCCGACTCGTTCATCGTCTACTTCGAGCGGATCCGCGACGAGGTCCGTGACGGGCGTCCCCTGGTCGCCGCCGTCGAGGCCGGCTGGGGCCGGGCCCGCCGCACGATCCTCGCGGCCGACGCCGTGAACTTCCTCGCCGCCGCCGTCCTGTACTTCCTCGCCTCCAGCAACGTGCGCGGCTTCGCGTTCACCCTCGGGGTGACGACCCTCATCGACCTCGCTGTCGTCTTCCTGTTCACGCACCCGGTCGTGGCCATCCTCGCGCACACCACGTTCTTCGGGGGCGGCCACAAGTGGTCCGGCCTCGACCC
>JALZBI010000162.1 GCA_030947565.1 Actinomycetota bacterium | reverse complement strand
ACCGTCGAAGGTGAAGATCACCCGCGCGGGCGCCAGCTCGGCCTCGTCGCGCATGATCCGGCGCAGGGTCTTGATGTGGTCGAGCCCGAAGGCGGTGCCACAGGTGGCGATGGCCGTCTCGACACCCGAGAGGTGGCAGGCCATGACGTCGGTGTAGCCCTCGACGACGACGGCTGTCCGGTCGCGAGCGATGGCCTTCTTAGACGCGTCGAGGCCGTAGAGCACCGTGGACTTCTTGTAGATCGGGGTCTCGGAGGTGTTGAGGTACTTGGCCTCGATGCGGTCGTCGTCGAAGAGCCGGCGTGCACCGAACCCCACGCAGTCGCCGGTGATGTCGCGGATGGGCCAGACAAGCCGCCCGCGGAACCGGTCGTAGAGACCCCGGCTCCCCCGGCCCACCAGCCCGGCGGCCACGATCTCGTCGTCGGAGAAGCCCTTGCCCCGCAGCTGGCGAGCGAGGTCCTCGCCGCCGCGCGGCGCATACCCGACGCCGAACAGCGTGGCCGCGGCGCTGTCGAAACCACGGGCCCGCATGAAGTCGCGGCCGGCCCGCGCGGCGGCGTTGCCGGTGTCCAGCAGCTGCTCGGCGTAGAACTCCTGAGCCACCCGGTGGGCCTCGACGAGCCGGGCGCGGCGGCCGATGCCGACGTCGTCACGGGAGCGGGACCCGCCGTCCTCATAACGCAGCTCCAGGCCCAGCTTCTGCGCGAGCCGCTCGACCGCCTCGGTGAAGGTCAGGTGCTCGACCTTCTGGACGAACGAGATGACGTCCCCACCCTCGCCGCAGCCGTAGCAGTGGTAGTAGCCGTTGTGCGGGTTGATGTTGAACGACGGGCTCTTCTCGTCGTGGAACGGGCAGAGCCCGACGAGGCTGGTGCCCGAGCGTCGCAGCGTGACGTGCTCGCGGACGATGTCCTCCAGCGAGCTGCGTTCCTTGACGGCGGCGAGGTCCTCCGCCCTGATCCGTCCCGCCACCACCCGAGTCTAGGTCGAGGGGCAGGGTCAGGCGGTGGGGCTGTCCCCAACCCGGCCGGCCGCCCCCGTGGTCGTGCCCGAGCCGCTGCCGCCAGTTGTCTGTGGCACCTCGACGTTGGTGCCCGTGGCCGTGACCCGCACGCCCTGGGCGACCACCGCGGCGCTGCTCAGGGCGAGCCCCTTCGGCAGCCCGTCCACCGGCACCTCGATGCCCTGGAGCCGGCTGCGGAAGGCACTGGGCAGCTGCGTGGCGGTGACGGTGGCCCCGTTGAGCTTGATGCTCTGGATGTCGACGAGGAGCTTGCCGGCGTCGACGCGAGGGGTGAGCGCGATCTCGAGTGGCAGGTTGAGGATCTTGGCCGTCGCGGTCAGCGCGTCACCAGTGACGGCCAGCTGCGTGGAGAGGCCGGTGCGGTCCTGCACGATGGCGGCGATCGACGCCGTCGGGATCGTGGCGACGACGCTCACGTGACCGGCCCGAGGCGGCTGACCGGCGGGCGGTCGGATGAGCACGTCGGTGGCGTCCAGCCCGACATCGGTCACGGGGAGGCCCCCCAGCTTGGCGCCGGGCACCGATCCGGTCACATGGTCGAGCGTGCCGCGCAGCGCCTGGGTGAGGAACGGGAAGCCCGTGATGTCGACGGTGGGGGTCTGCGTCGCGGCGATGTTCTCCGACACGACCTGGCGCGCGTACGCCTCGGCCTGGCCCTCGGCGTACCGGTCGCCGTAGAGCGCCCCGCCCCCGAGAAGGGCGAGGATGACGACGAGACCACCGGCGGTCTTGGCTGCACTCACGACGTCACCGTATGCGGCCCACCTTGCCGGCTGCTCAACAACGCACGGCCCGCGCCAGGCCTAGGGCGCGGGCGTCCGTCAGGGAGGCCACCTGGTCGACGACGACCCGCAGCGCCTGGGCCTCGGTGGCCGCCTGCTCGACGTCGGCGCGCAGGTCGGCGTCGAGGCGTGACGGGTCGGCCCGGAACGTGTCGATCAGCTGGGCGACGACCTCCCGCTGGCGCAGCATCACCGCCAGCCGCTCGTCGGCGAACATGACGAAGTGGTTGGCCACGGCCTTGAGCACTGAGGCCTCCGCGCGCACCGCGTCGGGGACGACCAGGCGCGCGTCGTAGCGGGTGAGCGGCCCGGGTCCGTGGCGGTCGCGGGTGGCGTCCTCGGCGGCCAGGACGAACCGGCCGACGAGGCGGCTGGTCATGTCCTTGAGCGCGGCCAGATCAGTGCGGCTGCCGTCGTATGCCGTGGGCAGGACACCCGACGCAAGGAGCCGGTCCAGTGCGGCGGCGAAGTCGTCCTCGGCCAGGTCGGGGGCGTACGCCTCGCGCGCGACCGTGAAGGCCACGGCCACGTCGTTGCGCGAGTGCAGCAGACGCGGGTCGATCGACCGGGAGGCGATGGCGTCCTCGACATCGTGCACGGAGTAGGCGACGTCGTCGGACCAGTCCATGACATCGGCCTCGAGGCACCGCTCCCGCGCGGCCGCACCCTCCCGGAGCCAGTCGAAGGCCGGGCGGTCGTCGGCGTAGACGCCGAACTTCCGTGTCCCGGGCGGCCCGTCACCGCGACCCCACGGGTACTTCGTCGCGGCGTCGAGGCTGGCCCGGGTGAGGTTCAGGCCCGCAGGTCGACCGTCCGGGTGGGCTCGTTTCGCCTCGAGACGGGTGAGGATGCGAAGGGTCTGAGCGTTCCCCTCGAACCCACCGATGTCTGACGCGATCGCGTCGAGCGCCTGCTCGCCGTTGTGGCCGAACGGCGGGTGCCCCAGGTCGTGCGCCAGGCAGGCGGTGTCGACGAGGTCGGCGTCACACCCCAGGACCGCGCCGAACTCACGCCCGATCTGAGCCACCTCGAGCGAGTGGGTGAGCCGCGTGCGCGCGAAGTCGTCGCTCCCGGGCTGCACGACCTGAGTCTTCGCCGATAGCCGGCGCAGCGAGGCGGAGTGGATGAGGCGGGCGCGGTCGCGGGCGAAGTCGTGCCGGTCGGCCCGCTTCTGCGCGGGGTCCTCGGCGACCCAGCGCTCCCGGTCGTGTGCGCCGTAGCCGCCCGGTTGCCTGGCCATAGGACGAAACCTACGGGGGACCCAGGTCCCTTACCCCGGCGGCTCGGTCGTGGCAGGCTCGCGAGCCATGATCATCTCCACGATGAACGACCTTCCGGGCTACCGCGTCGACCAGGTGCTGGGGGAGGTGACGGGTCTGACCGTGCGGTCCCGCAACGTCGGCGTGCAGATCGGCGCCAGCTTCAAGGCGCTGGTGGGCGGTGAGCTCAAGGGGCTGACCACCCAGCTGATGCACAGCCGCGAGGAGGCGATGCAGCGCATGGTCGACGAGGCGACGAGGCGAGGGGCCAACGCGATCCTGGCGATGCGCTTCGACGCCAACGAGGTCGCGCAGGGCTACCAGGAGGTCGTGGCCTACGGCACCGCCGTGTCGGTGACGCAGCGCGACGCCGGCAGCTGATCAGCGCTCGGCGCGCACCCGCACCAGATGGGCGAGGACGCCGGGGAGCCATCCGGTCTCGGCGTTCATCCACCGCGCGGCAACCAGGTTTCCCGGCACGACGACGAACTCGTCCTTGCCCCCGGCGACGGCCAGGTCGGTGCCGAACGCGTCGGTGACCCGCGACCAGCTGAGGTCGGTGTTGCGGTGCAGGTGGTCACCGATAGCGATGGAGAACCGCTCGACGATCTCCCGCTCGTCCTCGCGTTCGCTCTTGCCCCCGGACTGGTAGGCCGCCACCGCCGCGTCGTACGCGGCTCCGAGGGCCGTGAGGTCGTCGACGTCGATTCCCGCCCGCTCGAGGGCGGTGCGCCCACGAGCGACGCGTTGCTGCTCCTCGACGCCGAGGCGCTCGATGCGCGGCCGAAGGATCGGTTCGACGGGGGCATCCTCGACCTCGGACGCCGGGTCGCCAACCTCATCCGAGCGTTCCTTGCGGGAGAACCACGCCATCCGATGAGCCTAGTGCTGCCTACGATCCCGGGGCGGGCCAGTCGGTGTCAGCCCGCAGCGGCCGCGTCTGCGGCTCGGGTCAGCCAGCCGGGTGGCGTGCCGTAGCGCTGGCTCGGGATGAGCTGCCCGCCGGCGCATACTTCGACGAGCTGGGCCATCCGGGCATCGTTGGTCTCCTGTCGCTTGGCGGAGCACACCCAGGTGATGCAGATCTTCCGGTAGCTCGGCGTCGCGGCGGCCCAGAACGCCGTGGCCGCTCGGCTGTCGGCGAGCTGGCGGGCATACACCGGGGGCAGCTCGAGAATCTCGGCCTGCTCGTAGGCGTAGATAGCCTGGCGGTCGTCGCGCCGGGCCTCCCACGCGGCGACGCCCGCCGGTCGCATCCGGCCCTCCGCCGTCAGACGCTCCACGAGGTCGAGGTTGATCCGGCTCCAGGTGCTGGTCTTCTTGCGCGGCGTCCACCGCTGGCGCCGGGTGCGCTCGTCGATGCCCTCGGCACGGGAGTCGATCCACCCGAAGCACAGGGCCTCGGGGACGGCCTCCTCCCACGTCAGCCCGCGCGGCTCAACCCCCTTCTTGCTGAGGCCCATCCACAGCTCGGTCTCGGTCGCCGCGTGCTCCTCGAGCCACGCCCGGAAGTCCCCCGGCCCGTCGAAGAACAGCGCCGGCTTCTCTGGTGTTCCTCCTGCGCGTGCCGCCATGAGGCGAACCTACCGAGGACCACCGACGCCGGGGCTTCAGCTGCTGGCCTACCCCCCGGAGTGGTGCTCCTCGGCGGCGGCCACCTGGGCGGCGTGCTCGGGGGTGAGGTCCCGGGAGTCGAGCCACCCCTCCGGAAGGATGACCCGACGCGGGGAGCCGGCCCGCCCGCGTGGACCTTCGGCGGGCTCCCCCGGCCACGGCGCGTGGGGGTCGAGGGTCTCGAGCAGCCGGTCGAGGGCGGCCAGCGATTCGACCAGGGCCAGCGAGCTGCGCATGGTGCCGCCGGCCGGGAATCCCTTGAGATACCAAGCGATGTGCTTGCGTATGTCACGGCACCCCCGACCCTCGTCCCCCCAGAACTCCACGAGGTATGCCGCGTGCCGGCGCATCGTGTCCGTCACCTCGCCGAGCGTGGGTGCGGCGCGGACGTCGGAGCCGGCGAATGCGGCCGCCAGGTCGGCGAAGAGCCATGGCCGGCCGAGACAGCCGCGGCCGACGACGACGCCGTCACAGCCCGTCTCGTCGACGAGCCGCAGCGCGTCCTCGGCCGACCAGATGTCGCCGTTGCCCAGCACCGGAACGTCGGTGACCGTCTCCTTGAGCAACCGGATGGCGGCCCAGTCCGCGGTGCCCGAGTAGGCCTGTGCGGCCGTCCGGGCGTGCAGCGCCACGGCCGCAGCGCCCTCCTCCTGGGCGGCCACGCCCGCCTCGAGGTAGGTGAGGTGGGTGTCGTCGATGCCCTTGCGCATCTTCACGGTCACCGGGACGTCCCCTCGGGCACCCTCCTCCACGACCGCGTGGACGACGGCGCGGAACAGGTCGCGCTTCCACGGCAACGCCGAGCCGCCGCCCTTGCGAGTCACCTTGGGCACGGGGCAGCCGAAGTTGAGGTCGATGTGATCGGCGCGGTCCTCGCTGACGAGCAGGCGGGCCGCCGCCCGGGCCGTCGCAGGGTCGGTGCTGTAGAGCTGCACCGAGCGCGGGTGCTCCTGGGGGTCGTGCGCGATGAGCCGCATGGTCTCGGGGTTGCGCTCGACCAGGGCGCGGGAGGTGATCATCTCGCTGACGTAGAGCGAGGTCGCCCCGGAGCCGCCGGCGGACGCCGACTCGCGGCAGAGCCGACGGAACGCCCGGTTGGTGATGCCCGCCATCGGTGCGAGCACGACGCGCGACGCGATGACGTGCCGACCGATCCGCAGCGGCGGCGCGAGGGTGGCGGTGGCAGTCATGGCCCGCCCACTCTCCCATCCACGGCGTCGAGGGCGAAGTCGACCAGCATCCGGGTGACCCGGTCGGGCTGGTCGAGCCCGACGAGGTGGCCAGCCCGTGGGACCCACTGCACCCGTCCGAGCGGGGCGGCGCGGGCATACCGTCCCGCGTCGACCATGAG
>JALZBI010000161.1 GCA_030947565.1 Actinomycetota bacterium | reverse complement strand
TCATCGAGCAGGTCGAGCGGGTCGGCCTGCACGGCGTCTCGTATGCCGTGGGGTGGACCGCCTGGCTCGACATCAACCCCGAGGGGGTCTCGAAGGGGTCCGCCCTCGAGCTGGTCCGCCGCCGGCTCCACGTCGAGCCCGCCGACACCGTGGCGATCGGCGACCAGCGCAACGACATCGAGATGCTGGAGTGGGCGGCCCGCGGCGTGGCGATGGGCCAGGCCCCGGACGAGGTCAAGGCCGCCGCCGACGAGGTCACCGGCACGGTCGAGGACGACGGCCTGGCCCAGGTCCTCCACTCGTTGCTCTGAGCACCCTGGACCCACCATGGCCGACCTCATCGTCACCTCCACGACGAACCCCCGCCTCAAGGCGCTGACGTCGCTGCGCCGCAGGCGGACCCGCGACGAGACGCGGACGACTGTCGTTGAAGGCCACGAGGAGCTCGCCCTCGCCCTGGCCGGCGGCGTCCGCCCGCATACCCTGTTCGTCTGCCCCGAGCTCTACAGCCCGGCGGGCCGGGCCGGCCGGCAGGACATCGGGCAGCAGGACGACGTCGTCGGACACTCCCGCCAGCTGGGCGCCGAGGTCATCCAGCTCAGCCGGGCCGCGTTCGAGAAGGTGGCCTACCGCGAGAGCCCCGACGGGCTCATCGCCGTCGTCCCCGCCGTCGGGCGAGCCCTTTCGACCGTCGACCCCGGCCCCGGCGCCCTCGTGCTCGTCAGCCAGGGCGTCGAGAAACCCGGCAACCTCGGCGCCATGCTGCGCACCGCCGAGGCCGGCGGCGCCGCCGCCGTCGTGGCCGCCGACCCGGTGACCGACTGGGGCAACCCCAACGTCGTCCGCGCGAGCAAGGGGACGGTGTTCTCGGTCCCCGTGTGTGCCGCCACCACGGCGGAGACGCTGGCCTGGCTCGCCCGCCACAGCATCGCCCTCGTCGTCACCACGCCCGACACCGACCGGCTCTACACCGACGTCGACCTGAGCGGCGCCGTCGCCGTCGCGGTCGGCGCCGAGAAGCACGGAGCCGACGACGCGCTTCTCGCCGCCGCGGCATACCAGGTGCGCATTCCCATGCTGGGAAGGGTCAACTCGCTCAACGTTGCTGCCTCTGCGGCGGTGGTCGTCTACGAGGCCTTACGGCAGCGCAGCCACTCTGGACGGTGACGAAGGGGTGGTCCGAGGGGTCGTTCCGCGTGTGCCACGATGGTCTGTATGCGCGTGGACCACGTCTCCTACACGGCGGAGCACGACGGGCTGCACGCCACCGCGGCCCGGTTGTCGAAGCTCATCGGCGTCGAGCCCGTCGACGGCGGCGTCCACCCTCGCTTCGGCACCCGCAACGTCATCCTGCCGCTGGCTGACGGCCGTTACCTCGAGGTCGTGGAGTGTCTCGACCACCCGGCCTCCGACAAGGCCCCCTTCGGCCAGGCGGTCAAGGCCCGTTCCGAGGCCGGTGGCGGCTGGCTCGGCTGGTGCGTCAGCGTCGAGGACATCTCGCCCGTCGAGGCGCGTCTCGGCCGGCCGTCGGTCGAGGGCAACCGGCACCGCCCCGACGGGGTGGAGCTGCGGTGGCGGCAGCTCGGCGTCAAGGGCCTGATGTCCGACCCGCAGCTGCCCTACTACGTGCAATGGGAGGACTACCGCGTCCACCCGAGTGTCGGGGCGACCACGGGCGTGACCATCGAACAGCTGGAGATCGCCGGTGACCCGGAGCGGGTCAAGGAGTGGCTCGGCCTGCCGGCCGACGAGACCTCCTCGGTCATCGACTTCACCTTCGTCGCCCCGCGCGGCACCCCGGGCCTGCTCTCCGTGACCTTCGAGACGCCCGAGGGCCGGGTCACCGTCTGATGTTCACCGGCCGGCGTCACCGCCTGACCGAGGCGCCGTCCCGCTCGAGCCACTCCTTCGCCAGGCGCTTCGGCGCCTTGGCCAGCCAGGCGTCCTCGATGACCTCGGCCAGCTCTGTGCGGGTCAGCTGCCCGAGGTGGGACTCGCGCACCAGCACAGCGTTGTAGCCGTCGAAGTGCAACGTCGTGAACCACGGCGGCCCGCCGGAGAGCAGCGCCTCCTTGTCCTCGGGGCCGGGCACCGCGAACATCAGGACGTCCAGCAGCCGCTCACCGGTGGCCTCGTCGAGCGCGTCCTTGCGGGCGCCGCGGTAGATGACGAAGCTCTTGCCGTGCACCTTGTAGGCCGGCAGGTCACCCCAGGCGACTGACTTCTCGACCTCGGGAAGGGCCGTCGCCAGCTCCTCGATGTCGGCGGGCCGCGCCTTGCGTTTGGGCATGCCGCGACGGTATCCCTGGGCCGCCTCTCCAACCCACCAGACTCACGAGATTGTCGGTTCGGGCGGTCCGGACGGCGCAAAACCGGCAAGGACGTGAGTCCGGTCGGGTTGGGGGCCTCCCGTGGCGGGGCTCAGCCGAGGTAGTCGACGAGCTCGGGCGCGGCGCCGACGTAGGTCTGCGGCGTCATCGCGCTGAGCCGGGCGGCCACGTCGTCGGGCAGTCCGAGCTCGGCCACGAACGCCCGGAGGTCCTCGGCGCCGATCCGGCGGCCGCGGGTCAGCTCCTTGAGCCGTTCGTACGGGTTGTCCATGCCCTCGACTCCCTGGGCGGCGAGCGCCCGCATCGCCGACTGCACCGCCTCCCCGAGCACCTCCCAGTTGCCGTCGAGGTCGGCGGCCATGACTTCGGGCACGGCGTCGAGCCCGGCGAGGCCGCGGCTGACGTTGTCGAGTGCCAGCAGCGCATGCCCGAACGCCGAGCCGATGTTCCGCTGCATCGACGAGTCGGTGAGGTCGCGCTGCAGCCGCGACTGCACCAGCGTCGACCCGAGCACGTCGAACAGCGCGTTGGCGACCTCGAGGTTTGCCTCCGCGTTCTCGAAGCGGATCGGGTTGACCTTGTGCGGCATCGTCGACGACCCGACGGTGCCTTGGCCCCGCACCTGCGCGAAGTACCCCATCGAGATGTAGGTCCAGACGTCGGTGCAGAGGTTGTGCAGGATCCGGTCGAACCGGGCCACGTCGGCATACAGCTCGGCCTGCCAGTCGTGGCTCTCGATCTGCGTCGTCAGGGGGTTCCAGGTCAGCCCGAGCCCCTCGACGAACGACCGGCTGATGCCCGGCCAGTCGGCGTCGGGCACCGCCGCGAGGTGCGCCCCGAACGTGCCGGTTGCCCCGTTGAGCTTGCCCAGGTACTCGGCCCGGCCGACGCGCCCGAGCTGCCGGCCCAGCCGCGCCGCGAGCACGGCGAGCTCTTTGCCGAGCGTCGTCGGCGTCGCCGGCTGCCCGTGGGTGTGCGCCAGCATCGGTATGCCGCGCAGCTCACGCGCCAGGTCGGCCACCTGGTCGACCACGCTCTGTGCGCGAGGCGCCCAGACGGACGTCACTGCACCACGGACCAGCAGGGCGTAGGACAGGTTGTTGACGTCCTCCGACGTGCACGCGAAGTGCACCAGCTCGCCGAGACCGTGGTCCGACGGGTCGGGCGCGATCCGCGCAAGCCGGCGCTTGAGGAAGTACTCGACCGCCTTGACGTCGTGCACCGTCTCACGCTCGATGACGCCCAGCTCGGCCACCTCGTCGGGACCGAAACCCGTGACGACCTCGCGCAGCCGGGCCTGCTCGTCCGCGCTGAGCTGGCGCACCCCCGGCACGACCGCGTGGTCGGTGAGGTGGATCAGCCACTCCACCTCGACGTGCACGCGCATCCGGTTGAGGGCCGCCTCGGACAGGTGGTCGACCAACGGCGCCACCACCGAGCGGTAGCGGCCGTCGAGGGCGCCGAGCGCGACGGGAGGGTCGGCGTCCGCGAACGAGACCAGAGGGAGAACGACCCGACGCGCCATCCGGTCAGTCTCCCAGACGCTCCGACCGCAGCTGGTCGACGACCCAGGCGGCCACGCCCCGGCAGGACGCCTCGACCTCGGTGAAGCAGCGCACAAAGTCGTCCTCGTCGCCGTACCAGGGGTCGTCGACCTCGAGCGTGCCCGCGGTCACCGCCGCCGGGTCGAAGGCGCGCATCAGCTGCACCTTGGCCGCGTCCTCCGGGGTCCGCGCCCACCGGCGGAGCACCGAGGCGTGGCCGACGTCGGCGGCCAGCACGAGGTCGGTGCCGCCGAACCAGCGGGGGTCGAAGTCGCGGGCACTGTGCGCCGACCCGTCGTAGCCGCGGCGCTTCAGCTCCGCCCGCGCTCGGGGGTCCATCCGGTTGCCCAGCTCCCAGCGGGTCGTGCCGGCCGAGTCCACGACCACCTCGTCGCCGAGCCCGGCGTCGGCGAGCAGATCGCGCAGGATGACCTCACCCATCGGCGAGCGGCAGATGTTGCCGGTGCACACCACGGTGATCCGCCGGGGCCGGTCGACGGGAGTCCAGTCGGGCAGCCCTTCGGGGACGACCCGCATACCGTCGGGGGCGCGGTCAGCCATCGACCTGGCCTGCGGCGACGGCGGGCTCAACGGCGGGGCCCTCGTAGCCGCGCGGGTTCTGGCTCTGCCACCGCCACGTGTCGACGCACATGTCGTCGATGGACTTCTCCGCCCGCCAGCCCAGCTCCGAGTTGGCGCGGGTGGGGTCGGCCCACGACGCGGGCAGGTCGCCGGTGCGGCGGGCCACGACGTCGTAGGGGACCCCCCGACCGGACGCGCGCTCGAACGCGTGGACCATCTCCAGCACGGAGGTGCCCTGACCCGTGCCGAGGTTCCACGTGCGGATCGGCTGGTCGGACATGGCGATCCGGTTGAGTGCAGCAACGTGCCCGGCCGCCAGGTCCTCGACGTGGATGTAGTCACGCTCGCAGGTGCCGTCGGTCGTGGGGTAGTCGTCACCGAACACGCTGAGCCGCTCGCGGCGACCCACCGCGACCTGCGCGATGAACGGCATGAGGTTGTTCGGGAGGCCTTGCGGGTCTTCGCCGATGGTGCCGGACGGGTGGGCACCGACCGGGTTGAAGTAGCGCAGCACGGCGATCCGCATCTCCGGGTCGATGTGGGCGACGTCGCGCAGGACGTGCTCGATCATGACCTTGGTGCGCCCGTAGGGGTTCGTCGCCTGCAGCGGCTCATAGTCCTCCTGGTAGGGCAGCGGCGCCTGGTCGCCGTAGACCGTGGCCGACGAGCTGAACACCAGCGTCGAGCAGCCGTGCCGGCGCATGGCCCGCAGCAGCGAGAACGTCGACTCGAGGTTGTTCTCGTAGTAGTCCAGCGGCCGGTCCACGCTCTCCCCGACCGCCTTGAGACCGGCGAAGTGGATAACGGCGTCGAACGGCTCGCTGGCGAACAGCCGTTCGGTCTTGTCCTTGTCCGTGAGGTCGAAGGCGTGCACGGGGATGTCTGTGCCCGTCAACGCCTCCAGCCGCGCCATCACCGCCGGGTTGGCGTTGGCGAAGCTGTCGACGACGACGACGTCGTGCCCGGCCGCCAGGAGGTGGACGACGGTGTGCGAGCCGATGTAGCCGGCCCCTCCGCTGACGAGAACACGCATACCGCCACCGTATGCCGCGCGGGCCCGGGCGGCTTGCCGGCCCCGGCCCCGCAACGCCCTGCAAAGACGATGACCCGCACGGATCCTGACCAGATTTAGTACGCGGCTAGGGTGAGCGTGGCAGGTGACAAGGGTAGGAATCACAGTGCGGAGCGGCGGTCAGCGCTGGTCTTGGTCCTGGCGACGGTGGCCGTGGCCGGTATCGCTAGGGCGGCCTTGCTCCTGGTTCGCGCCCTCGGTCGTGCGCAGGGTTCGTCGGCGTCCTCCCCGATCTCGACGACGAGCTCACCCGCGTCGACCTCCTCCGCGTCGACCTCCTCCGCCGCCGCGTCGGTCAGCACCACGTGCCGGGGCAGACCGGACCTCGACAGCGGAGCCCGCACGCTCAACCAGGTCAAGACCGACACCTGGGGCCCGACCGAACTCACGTCGGGCGGCGCTGGTCGACCACCCGGCGGGCCTTGCCGACCGACCGCTCGATGCCCCCGGGGCCACGGACCTCGACCCGGCACGTGGTGCCGACCCGGTCCTTGACGCGCGCGAC
>JALZBI010000160.1 GCA_030947565.1 Actinomycetota bacterium | reverse complement strand
CGCCGTGGTGGGCGCAGATCAGCTCTCTGCCCCAGGGTCCGGCAGCACATCCCGCCACGAGTGCTGTGGCGCGTAACCGAGCAGGTCTCGGGCCTTGTCGATCGAGTAGAACGTCTCGTCCCGCCCCATCTCGCGCGTGACCTTCACCCCGCCGTAGAAGCGGTGCTGGATCTCTGTGGTCGTCGCCGCGACGGACATATCCGCGTTGGCGACGTTGAAGAGCTCGTAGCCGAGCCCGTCGACCTCGAGGCAGCGCTGCACCATGAGCCCGAGGTCGCGGGCGTCGATGTAGGCGAAGATGTTTCGCCGCCGCCGCGACGGGTCGGCGAGGAACGCCGGGAACTTCTCGAGGTACTCGTGCGGCTCGATGACGTTGTTGATCCGCAGGCCGTAGATGTCGATCCCGGTGCGGGCCTGGAACGAGCGCGCAGTCACCTCGCCCGCGACCTTCGACATGGCATACGAGTCCTCGGGCACCGTGGGGTGGTCCTCGTCCACGGGCACGTACAGCGGTCGCCGCTCGCCCTGGGCGAAGCAGATCCCGTAGGTCGTCTCCGAAGACGCGAACACGATCTTGCGGACACCCAACCGGGTCGCGGCCTCGAGCACGTTGTAGGTGCTGAGGATGTTCGTCGCGTAGGTCGTCGCATCGGAGCTGCGCAGGATCGCCGGGATGGCAGCGAAGTGCACCACGGCGTCGTAGGAAGGCTTCTGGGGCAGCTCCAGCTCGGCCGAGCGCGCCAACCCGGCCAGCGCCGAGTAGGTCTCGCCGATGTCGGTGAGGTCGACCGTGAGGTCGCTGATGTCGGCGTGGCCCAGCGGGACGAGGTCGGCGTTGGTGACCTCGTGACCCCGCTCGGCGAGGTAGGGCGCGACGTGCCTGCCGGCCTTGCCGCTGGCCCCGGTGAAGAAGATCCGCATCCGTCGATCCAACCACCGAGCCCCTGACCGAGGTCCAGCTGCCGCCGGAGGTCGTGCTGACCCTGCTCCAGGCGGTGATCCTGCCGACCATCGTGCGTTGGGCAAGGCGGCCGGTCGACCCGTCCGTGGTGTGCCGGGCCCGGTGGCAGGCCTACCAGGCGTAGTCCTCCGGGGCGGTCTGGCGACCGGGGAAGATCTCGTCGAGCCGATCCAGCGCCGCCGCGTCGAGCTTCACGTCGACGGCACGGACCGCGCCGTCCAGCTGGTCCATGATCCGCGGTCCGACGATCGGTGCGGTCACGGCCGGCTGGTGCAGCAGCCACGCCAGACCGAGGTCGCCCGGCTCATGACCGAGGTCGGCGGCGAGCTTCTCGTACTGCTCGATCGCGTCACGGTTCTCGGCCAGGACCTTCACGAGCCGGTCCTCGCCCCGGCGCTGGCCCTTCTGCTCCTTGCCCAGGACGCCGCCGAGCAGCCCACCGTGCAGGGGGGACCACGGGATGATGCCGAGGCCGTTGGCCTCCGCGGCCGGGATGACCTCGAGCTCGATGTCGCGGGTCAGCAGGTTATAGATGGACTGCTCGCTGACCAGGCCGGTGTAGCCGCGTCGACGGGCCTCGGCCTGGGCGGTGGCGATGTGCCACCCGGCGAAGTTGCTGCTGCCGGCATACAGGATCTTGCCCTGCGCCACAGCGGTTTCCATGGCCTGCCAGATCTCGTCCCACGGCGTCAGCCGGTCGACGTGGTGGAACTGGTAGACGTCGATGTAGTCGGTCTGGAGGCGCTGGAGGCTGGCGTCGAGGGCGCGACGGATGTTGAGCGCCGAGAGCTTGCCGTTGTTGGGCCACTCGGTCATGTCGCCGTAGACCTTGGTGGCGAGGACGGTGCGCTCGCGCCGCCCTCCTCCCTGGGCGAACCAGCGGCCCACGATCTTCTCGGTGCCGCCCTTGTCGCCGTAGACGTTGGCCGTGTCGAAGAAGTTGATGCCGTAGTCGTGCGCCCCGTCCATGATCGCGTGCGCGTCGGGCTCCTCGGTCGCCTGACCGAAGTTCATCGTGCCGAGGCACAGACGGGAGACGCGCAGACCAGAACGACCGAGCTGGGTGTAGTCCATGCGTCCACCCTGCGCCCTCGCTCAGGCGTGTGTCCACCTGGGGGGCCTCGCCGGTTCGCCAAGAACGGGGAGGCTTCACCACACCCTGATGTGGTTGATCATCCCCGTTGCTGTCCTCTGCGCGAGGTCGGAGCGAGCTCCTGGACCACCGTGATCTGAGGATCGGCCGAGCTGCCAAGGCCTCCTTGACGTCACCGATCTCTTCTTCTCAGCCGCGCCGGAACTCGGCTCGCCAGCGCAGGACGCGCGCCCCGGTCCCAGGGCACCTCGGCCGTGCCGGCGGCGGCGGCTCGGTAGAGCTCCTCGAACCAGCTGGAGGGGTCGGCCGGGGAGGCCGGCGGCCTGCGTATCGGGTCCATCCCCGCGTCCTGCTCGCCTCTTGGCAGGATGAGCCTGTGAACGGAGCGAAAGTCGGGGCCCTCATCGGCCTCGTCGGCGGACTGGTCTTCGCCGTGGTCAACGTCTTCGTCCTGCCGGTGCCGTGGCCGACCGTGATCATCACGGTGGCGGTCGTCGTCGCCCTCCTGGCCCTGCGGACCGTGCTGCGCACCGGCGCCGTCCCCGGGGACTACCGGCCGGATGCGCGACAGATGCAGGCGTTCTGGATCACCATCGGCCTCGAGGTGGTCGCGCTCGTCGGTGGCGGCTTCGTCATCAGCAGCGTCCTGCACGCCCCACAAGCGTCGCTACCGTGGATCTCGCTCGTCCTCGGCGTGCACTGGCTGGTCTTCCGCACGGTCTTCCAGCAGGACGTCTTCCTCTGGCTCGGCTGGTTCACCCTGACCCTCGGGGTGATCGGGATGATCGCCGCCGTCACCCAGATCGGGCCGCCCGAGTCGCCCGTCGTCGTCAGCGGCCTGCTCACCGGACTCGTCATGGTCGGCACGGTGGCCGTCGACGCCCGACGCCGGCGTCAGCGCAGCCTCGGGTTGCGCTGAGTCCTGCGGTTGCGTCACTCGTGGGCCCGGTCCGTCCGGGTTCAGACCCCCCACCGAGGCCCTTCATACGAACCACACAGCAGCAGGCCGGACCGTAGTGCACAGATCAGCTGCATCGGGGCAGCGCCCACCCGTCTCCAGGAGCCTGCCGTGACCGCTACCGCCGAACGACCCGCCGTGGACGACGACGCATACCGCGACCCCACCCGCCCGGCCACCACCGCGCGACTCGCGCCGACCGGCCGCCGCCGGGTGCCGCACTGGTGGCGGGACGGCGTGGGCTCACTCACCTGGGCGAGCATGCTCGTCGTCGTCGCCCTCTGGGTCGCCGGCGGCGGCCTGCAGGACCTCGGCCAGCTGGGGACCGGCCTGACCAGCCTCGGCCGGCTGACCGGGCTGGTCGCCTCCGACCTGCTGCTCATCCAGGTGCTGCTCATGGCCCGGATCCCCCTGGTGGAGCGGTCCTACGGCCAGGACGAGCTCGCCCGACGACACCGGCTCGTCGGCTTCACCTCGTTCAACCTCATGGTGGCCCACATCGTGCTCATCGTCTTCGGCTACTCGGCGATGGACGGGCGCAACCTCTTCGCCGAGACGTGGGAGCTCGTCGTCGACTATCCCGGCATGCTCATCGCCGTCGCCGGGACCGCGGCGCTCGTGATGGTCACCGTCACCAGCATCAAGAAGGCCCGTCGGACGCTGCGGTACGAGTCGTGGCACCTGCTGCACCTGTACGCGTACCTCGGGGTCGGTCTGGCCCTCCCCCACCAGCTGTGGACCGGGCAGGAGTTCCTCGCCAGCACCGTGGCCACCGTCTACTGGTGGGGCCTGTGGGCCGCCGCCGCCGCCGCGGTGCTCCTCTACCGGGTCGGTATGCCGGTCTACCGGACGCTCGCCTATGACCTGCGGGTGACCGCGGTCGTCCGAGAGAGCAACGACGTCGTCTCGGTCTGGATGACCGGGCGCCACCTGCACCGGCTGCCGGTCGCCGCCGGACAGTTCTTCACGTGGCGCTTCCTCACCGGCCCCGGCTGGCTGCGCGGCCACCCGTACTCCCTGTCGGCTGCACCGACGAGCGACACCCTGCGCATCAGCGTCAAGGACCTCGGCGACGGCAGCCGTGAGCTGGCGTCCCTGAGGCCCGGTACGCGGGTGGTGGTCGAAGGCCCGTACGGCACGCTTCACCAGGGCGTCCGGACGCGGCAGAAGGTGACGCTGCTGGCCAGCGGCATCGGCGTCACCCCGCTGCGCGCCCTGCTCGAGGACCTGCACCAGCAACCGGGCGACGTGACCCTGGTCTATCGGGCCCGTAGCGAGCAGGAGCTCGTCTTCAAGGAGGAGCTCGACGCCCTCGCCCGCAGCCGCGGCGCCCGCGTGCTCTACGTCCTGGGCCCGCGCGTGGCCCACCGCCCGTCCTGGCTGCCCGACGCGGCCGCGCACCTCACCGACGCACAGGGGTTGCTGCACCTGGTGCCCGACATCGCCGACCACGACGTCTACGTCTGCGGAGCGGGCGCCTGGATGGAAGCGGTCGCCGAGGCGGCCGGGGCGGCGGGGGTGCCCGCCCGGCACATCCACCAGGAGCGGTTCAGCTGGTAGCCCTGCCCCAGCCGGCCCGGCTTGGCCGACCCCGCGCATACCCTCCGCCATCCCCGAACACCCCGACCCGGAGACCCCCGATGAGACGCATCGTCTTGACCTTCATGGGCACGCTGAGCGGCCTCGTGCTGCTCTTCAGCTACCACACGAGCACGAGCTCGCGGCTGGTCGTGGCCGGCGGCGCGACGCCCTCGACCTCGTCCGCCCCCACACCGTCGACGTCGCCGGGCTCCAGCACCTCATCCGGATCGGCCACCACCCCTGCTCCCGCGCCCGCGCAGGCGGGGACCCCCGCACCGTCGTCGTCCTCGTCCATCGCCGGCGCGGCCGCGGGCACCTTCACCGGTTCCGCCGTGAACACCCGGTGGGGCATCGTGCAGGTGCAGATCACCGTCGCCAGCGGCAAGATCACCGCCTCGCAGGCGGTGCAGTACCCCCAGAACAACGGCCGCGACGTGCAGATCAACGCCTACGCCGTGCCCGCCCTCAACCAGGAGGCCGTCGCTGCGCAGAGCGCGAACATCGACGCCGTCAGCGGTGCCACGGTAACCAGCGACGGTTACCTCCAGTCACTCCAGTCGGCCCTCAACCAGGCGCACCTGTGACCGGTGCGAGCGGACCCACCACGCTGCCGGACCTGCCGGACCTGCCGGACCTATCGGGTCCGGCGTACGCGCCCGCGCACCCTCGCCGGGCGTTCGTGCAGCCGATCATGGGTCTGCCGGTCAGCGTCCACGTCCGCGGGCCGCACGCCCGCGGGCCCGAGGTCGAGGCCGCGGTCGAGGCGCTGTTCGCCGCGCTGCGAGCTGACGACGCAACGTTCAGCACCTGGAAGCCGGACAGCGTGGTCAACCGGATCCGGCGCGGCGAGCTCCGGGTCGAGGACGCGGGGCCACGCATGGCCGAGGTCGTGGCGCTCTGCGAAGAGGCGAACCGGCGCACCGGGGGGGCGTTCTCGGCCTGGCTACCCGGACCGGACGGCGTCCTCGCGTTCGACCCCACCGGTCTGGTCAAGGGCTGGGCGGTGCAGCAGGCGTTCGCTGCGCTCGTCGAGCGGTTGGCCACGATTAGACCGTCGGTCGGGGGCCACGAGGGGCACGACGTCCTGGTCTCGGCCGGCGGCGATGTCGCCGTGGCGTGCACGCGCACCGACACCCCCGACTGGGTCGTCGGGATCGAGGACCCGCGCGACCGGTCCAAGATGGTGCTGTCGGTGCCGCTGCGCCAGGGCGCCGTCGCCACGTCCGGGACGGCCGCGCGCGGCGAGCACATCGTCGACCCGGCAACGGGATCAGCCCCCAGCGGGCTGCTCTCGGCGACCGTGATCGGTCCGGATTTGACGTGGGCCGATGTCTACGCGACGGCCGCCTTCGTCCGCGGCGCCGACACGGAGGCCTGGCTGGCGACCCTGCCCAACCCCCATGAGCTGGCGGCGGTCCTCGTCGACTCGGCCGGCGCAACGC
>JALZBI010000509.1 GCA_030947565.1 Actinomycetota bacterium | reverse complement strand
CAGGGTTCGTCCCGGCCGGCTCCTGGCTGGCCGGCCACCGCACCGCGATCATGGGGGTCACCCCGTTCGCCGCCCTCGTGCTGTTCTTCGTGACGAACTGGTGGGTCTGGTTCCTGCTCATCCCCGTGATGGGCGTGGTCCTGTACGCCGGTGGTGACCAGGACCGCCGGGACCGGCGGGACCGACGGAGGCGCCACGACCGATGAGGTCCGGCTGCGGCCGGGTCGGGCGGACGAGGCGGGGGCGCTCAGCGACCTGGCACTGCGGAGCAAGGGCCACTGGGGATACGACGCCGCCTTCCTGGACGCGTGCCGAGCCGAGCTGACCCTCAGTTCGGGCCAGGCCGCACGGACGACGGTGGCGTTCGTGGGCGCCACCATGACCGGTTTCGTCCTGCTGACGGGCATACCGGCCGGCGAGGGCCTCGAGGTGTCAGGAGCGGGTGAGCTGAGCATGCTGTTCGTCGACCCCCCGTTCATCGGGAGGGGCGTGGGCCGGCGCCTGCTCACGGCCGCCGTCGAGGCCGCGGTGACGCGGGGCTGGTCGCGGCTGCGGATCGAGGCCGACCCGGGGGCCGAGCCCTTCTATGTCGCCGCGGGTGCTCGACCGGTCGGCACTGTGGCCAGCGGCTCGGTCGCCGGACGGCGACTCCCGTTGTTGGAGCTCGCCGTCGGCGCCGGTCCGAGCAACCGGTCCGCCACCTCGAGAAGCCGGCGGCGCAGCTCCTGAGAGCGCACGGTGAAGCCGCGCTGCGCATCGACGTAGACGGCCTTGCCCTCACGGGTCTCGATGGCGACAGGCTCGTACCCCAGGTCACGCAGGTCGTAGGGCGACGCACGCATGTCGAGCACCCGGATGTCTTGTGCCAGCGCGAAGCAGTCGGCGACCAGCTCGCTGGGTGTCGCCGGTGAGAGCGTGAAGGCCCACTTGTAGCAGTCCATCCCGGCGTGGAGGCAGCCGGGCTGCTCCATCGCGACCTGGTCGGATCGGGTCGGCTGCAGGGTGTTGAGCGGTCTGGCTGTCGGCGTGAAGAACCGGAACGCATCGACGTGGGAGCACCCGATCTGGTGCGACTCGACGACCGCGTCGGTGCCGGTGGCCCCGAGCCGAAGCGGCCACGCCGGGTGCCGGACACCCGTCTGGTCGAGGCGGTGCACCATGGCCCACTCGTGCAGGCCGAAGCACCCGAACTGTGCCGGTCGGCCGAGCGTGGCGCGGAGCAGCGAGGCCGCCGACCGCACCCGGTCGCCGCGCGCACCCAGGAAGCCGTCGACGTCGAGCGAGACGATGCCGGCGTCGACCCGCGCGAACCGCCAGCCGGCCCGCTCGTCGTCCGCGGCACCGGCCAGACCCAAGCCGACCCCCGGGTGCCACCGACGCAGCGCGGCGAGGGAGTTCGTGTAGTAGCTGAAGAGAAAGTCCTCGACGGGGTGCTTCACGCCCGTCCCTCGTCGCGCCCGATGGCCCTGGGTGGCCGCGTCGACCCGCGAATGGTGGGCGCGCTCACGCGCCCGCCATTCGCGTTCGCTCAGCACCTCCACGGCAGCCGAGCGTAGGTCCTTCCTCGCGCGGGGGAAACGTCCGCTGCCGTCGAGACGGGTCTCGTAGGCTCAACCAAGTGCTCCGCTCCCGCGCCGCCGCGCTCCTCGCGCTCGCCGTCCTCGGCACGGCCGGCTGCTCGTCCGCCCCGGCGCCCGCCGGCCCTGAGGTCGTGGTCGCCACCATCACGACGCCGGCCCGAAGCACCACCAGCGGGTCGGGCGGGTCGGGCGGGTCGGGCGGGTCCGGCGGGTCGGGCGGGTCCGGCGGGGCCACCGCGACGAGCGGTGTCACCGCCAGCCCGTCAGTGCCCGTCGACGGCTGGTACCTCGCCTTGGGCGACTCCCTCGCGGCCGGTCTCCAACCGACGACGGGCGACCAGCCGACCCGCGGGTATGCCGGTCCGGTGCTCGCAGGGCTGCGGCAGTCCCAGCCCGGCACGGGGCTGAGCAACCTCGGCTGTTCCGGTGAGACGACCGGGTCGATGC
>JALZBI010000508.1 GCA_030947565.1 Actinomycetota bacterium | reverse complement strand
CCACCCAGGTCACGGGTGGCGCGGCCTACCCCGCCAAGACGTTCAGCGTGCCCCTCGTCGGCTGACCCCTCTCGGGTCAGAGCCGGTCGCCCACGAGAACGGGCTCGCTGACGAGGCGGACGCCGAACGCCGTCTCGACGCCGTCGCGCACCTCGCGAGCAAGCGCGAGCACGTCTGCGGTCGTCGCCTCGCCTCGGTTCGTCACCGCCAGGGTGTGCTTGGTCGAGAGGGCCGCGGCCCCCGGGAGCCCGTAGCCCTTGGCGAAGCCGGCGCGGTCGATGAGCCAGGCGGCACTGGTCTTGCGCCGGCCGTCGGGCTCCGGCCACACCGGGAGCTCGGTCTCGGCGCCGAGCCGACCGTGGACCCGCTCGACGAGGGCGTCCATCTCGACCGCGGGCAGGATCGGGTTGGTGAAGAACGACCCACAGCTCCAGGTGTCGGGGTCCGCGCCGTCGAGGACCATGCCGCGGCGACGGCGCTGGTCGAGCACCGCCTCGCGGGCGTCGGCGAGGGGGACCCGGCTGCCCGGCTCGACGTCGAGCGCGTGCGCCAGGTCGGCGTAGCGGACCGGTCCGGAGAGGTCGGCGATGCGCAGCTGGAAGACGACGTCGAGGACGACGTAGCGACCACCCTTGCCGTCACCGCCCTTGAACCTCGAGTCGCGGTAGGAGAACCCGCAGTCGAACCCGAAGAAGGTGCGCACCTCACCCGCCTGCCGGTCCCACACCCGCACCTGGGCGACGGTGTCGGAGACCTCCTGGCCGTAGGCGCCGACGTTCTGGATCGGGGTGGCGCCGGTCGACCCCGGTATGCCAGAGAGGGTCTCGACCCCGGCCCACCCCTCGTCGACGGTCTGCGCCACGAGCTCGTCCCAGGCGACCCCCGCGGCGACGCGCACGTTGGCCCCGCCGCACGAGTCGTCGGACTCCACGCGTACGCCCGTGGTCTCGACACGGACCACCGTGCCGGCGAAGCCCTCGTCGACGACGACGAGGTTAGAGCCGCCCCCGACGACGAGCAGCGGCTCGTCGGCGTCGTCGACCTCGCGGACGGCATCGACCAGCTCGTCGGTCGTCTCCACCCGGACCAGGCGGGCGGCCGGCCCACCGACTCGCATCGTCGTCAGGGTCGACAGGGGGACATCGTGGTCGACCCGCATCTGGTCAGGGCCGAGCGTCAGTCGAGGCGGACGACCGCGAGCGCGCGGCCGAGCACCTTGTCGTCGCCGCACCGGGCCGTCAGCTCGACGGTGGCGGTCCGCCTCTCGGCGTCGACCGCCTTGACGACCCCGTCGACGACGACGTCGGCCCCACCCTCGTAGGGAACGACGACGGGCTTGGTGAACCGCACGGAGTACTCCGCGACCCGGCCGGCGTCACCCACCCACTCGGAGACCAGGGTCACCGCGGAGCCCATGGTGAACATCCCGTGGGCGATCACGTCGGGCAGCCCGACTCTCGTGGCGAACCGTTCGTCCCAGTGGATGGGGTTGCGGTCGAGCGAGGCGCCGGCGTACTGGACGAGGGTGGCGCGTTCGATGTGGACCGTCTTGGTCGGGAGGGTCTGACCGACCTCGACGTCGGCGAAGCGGCGCACGGGAGTCATCGAGTCGGTGCTCATCGCTCGCCCCCCCGGATGACCAGGGTGGAGGTGGCGGTGCAGACGTCGTCGCCGGCCGCCGTCAGCTCGGTGCGGGTGGTGACCATGGTGTGCCCGCCCGCCGCCTTCACCCCGTCGACGTGAAGCACCCCGACCACGTCGTCGCCGGCCGTGATGGGGCGGTGGTGGACGAACTTCTGCTCGCCGTGCACGACACGGCTGTAGTCGATACCCGCCTCGGGGTCACGCACGAGCTGGGCGTCGCACAGCTGGGCGATGAGGACAGCGAACGTCGGCGGGGCAATGACGTCGCGGTAGCCGCGGGCCCGGGCCACCTCCGCGTCGGTGTGCACCGGGTCGGTCGAACCCACAGCCTCGGCGAACTCGCGGATCTTGGCCGCCCCCACGGCATACGGCGGGGCGGGCGGATAGGTGCGC
>JALZBI010000507.1 GCA_030947565.1 Actinomycetota bacterium | reverse complement strand
TCGCTGGTGTCCCGCGTCTCACGGGCGTCGTCGATGACGCCGTGCGTCTCGACCGGCGCATCGGTCATCGGCAGCAGCGTGACCCCCAGGTCGGGAAGGCCCCACCGCGCGGCCAACCGGGCGGTCACCTCAGAGAGCGACAGGCCCTGGCCGAGCCACATCGACCGGGCCACATGGGTGCCCACGTCACGGTCACCGAGACCGAACCACTGGGGCTGCACGCCGTAGGCCGCGAGCTCGCCCTGCACGGCGTGCGTCTCGTCCTCGCGCCCCCAGCCCTGGCCCTCGTTCACCCCGCCGCCGAGGGTGTAGAGGACGGTGTCGAGGTCAGGACAGACCCGCAGGCCGAAGAGGGTGATGTCGTCGCCGGTATTGCCGATGACGGTCACGGTCGAGCCGGTCAGCTCGGGGCTGCGCTCGATGTGGGCGAGCAGGCCGCGCAGGAAGCGCGCGCCGCCGACCCCGCCGGCGAGGGCGGTGATGTGCATGCCGAGAGTCTGTCAGGGGCGGCGATCGAGCCGACGCCGGGTCAGGCCCATCTCGGCGCGTTTCCGCGAATCGCCGCAAATATCACTTTGCGGCTTGACTTCTGACCAATGACACGCGTGTAATTTCATCACTGTTCTTCTGGGTTCACCGCAGCATCACTGACAGGGCGACCTGCAGCACCCGGCCCGGAGGGAGATGGCGTCGATCCGGCGTCGTACGACACAACATCGTGTGCGGGCTATTTGGGTCGAGGAGGGCGCCATGCACGAGGTGCAGCTGGTCATGTTGAGCACCGTTGGACAGGACGACGCCGAGGACGGTCAGTCGTGGCAGGAGCGGTCGCTCTGCGCGCAGACCGATCCGGAGGCGTTCTTCCCCGAGAAGGGGGGGTCGACGCGGGAGGCGAAGAAGGTCTGCATCGGATGCGAGGTGCGGGCCGAGTGCCTCGAGTATGCGTTGGCCCACGACGAGCGCTTCGGGATCTGGGGTGGGCTGTCAGAGCGGGAGCGGCGAAAGCTGAAGAAGCGCGCCGTCTGACGACGGCACCGACGTACCCTGACCCGTGACGACGACGCTCGCGCCGCCCCACGCTGTGCCCACCGACCCTGCGGAGTCCCCCGTGCCCGGACCCCGGGTCACCGCCGTTCCCCGGGTCATCGCCGTGCTCCTCGTCCGGGGAGCCGGTGCCGGCGTGTCTGGGACGGTCGCCCCGCAGCCCGGTATGCCGCCCCGGATGTCAGTGGGCTCGGCACCGGAGCAGCGGGCCGAGATGCTCGCCGAGGTGCTCGACGCTGTGGCGGCCCAGACCCGCCCCCCGGAGCAGCTGGTCGTCGTCGTGCCCGACTCGGCGGGCGATGGCGTCGACCATCAGAGCACGGTCGACGCCGTGCTCACCCACGCTCGTCTCCGGGCCGTCGTCGACGACGTCCGGGTCGTCCGGACGCCCGGGCCCGTCGACCTGCGTGCCGCGCTGCCCCTGGCGCTGGCCGAGGCCGACCGCGCCGTTGCTCGACAGCCCGTGGCGTCCGGGCAGCCGGACCAGCCTCATCAGCCGGACCAGCCGGACCAGCCGGGCCAGCCGGGCCAGCCGGGCCAGCCGGGCCAGCCTGAGGGACGAGACGAGGCCCACGAGCCCCCGAAAGCCCAGGAGCACGAAGCCCCGCGTCCTGTTGACGAACCGGTTGTCGCTCTTGAGCCGGTTGCCCCTCCTGAGCAGTTCGTCTCCGCGACGACGAACGCTCGGCCCGCCGCGGGCCGGCCGGAGTGGATCTGGCTCCTGGACGACACCACCGCGCCCGCACCGAGCGCCCTCCTGCGCCTCGTCGAGGCGGTACGCCGGTCGCGCAGCGTCGGCCTGGCCGGTCCGAAGGTCGTGCAGTGGTCCGACCCGCGCCGCCTCGTCGAGCTCGGCCGGCAGGTCACCCGCAGCGGTCGCCGCATCGACGCGCCGGCCTACGGTGACGCCGACCAGGGCCAGTACGACACGCGCACCGACGTCCTCGCCGTCGGCGCCCCGGGGACGTTGCTGCGCCGTGACGTCCACGAGGCGC
>JALZBI010000159.1 GCA_030947565.1 Actinomycetota bacterium | reverse complement strand
CCTATCAGGGATGAGAGCGCGCACCGCCCGTGAGCCATAGCTGGGCTTAGCGGAGCGGGTCGCAGCGCGCCGGACCAGCCACGTTACGGCTCGAGCGATGAGGATCAGGCCTCCGGCGGCGAACCGGCGATGTTGACCAGCCAGGCGACGCCGTACTTGTCGGTCAGCTGCCCGAACTCGTCGCCCCACATCTGCTTCTCCAGCGGGGTGCTCACGGTGGCGCCGTTGGAGAGCTTCGCCCAGTAGCCGCGCAGGGCCTCCGCCTCGTCGCCACTGAGGCTCACCGTGATGCTCGACCCGGTGCTGCGCTCCATGAACGACGGGGTGTCGGCGCCCATCAGGGTGAAGCCGGCGTCGGTCTCGAGCTGGGCATGCATGATCAGGTCGCCGTCAGGGCCCTCGGTGCCGAACTCCTTGAACCGGCTCGTCGTCAGGTCACCACCGAAGACGCTCCGGTAGAACTCCATGGCCTCGGCCGCGTCGGTGCCGAAGCTCAGGTACGGGTTGAGGCGCTGGGTCATCGTGGGGCTCCTGGTTCGACGGGTTTGACCGAGACTCAGCCGAGATGTAGCCGAGACTCGGCTGAGTCAGCACGATAGACCCGCCACCGCGGCTGACGTCGTCGCTTCGCCCAGACCTGTGCCGACGGACCGTGGAGCAGGGTGGAGGTCAGCGGCCGACGACCCGCCGCCCAGGGGCCACCGCCATGATCTCGAGCTCGTCGTCGACCTCGATGGGCACTGGGCGCATACCGGCGCCGTCGCTGTGGCTGCCCTCGGCAACCGGCTCGGGCCGGTGGGCCGGCTCCTTGAGGGTGTAGGTGGGCGGCGGCACGGGGACCGGCTGCCACGCGTCCGGGTCGAGGTTCACCTCGGTCACCGGCTCGGGGGTATGCGTCGAGGCCGGCGCCGGCGCCGCGACCGGCCCGACCACCTCCGCTGCCGACCCCGTGTCCGACCGCGTGTCCGACCGCGTGTCCGACCGCGTGTTCGACAGCTCACCGGACCCCACCGCGGACCGTCCGGTGCCGGCCGCTCTCACTCGCTCCATCCGGCGCAGCTCGGCCCTGCGGGCCCGCCGAGCCGCGCTGTCGCGGACGGCCGCGACCCGCAGCCAGACGACCGAGATCACCAACGCGGTGATGGCCAGACCGACGCTCAGCCATTTGAGAATGTGCGCGAGAGAAAGGACCAGCGTCAGGGGAACCGCGACGAGGGCGGCCAGGAACAGGACGCCGCGCACCCGGCGCAGCACGACCTGGGCGGTCGTGCGGTGAGGGACCAGCTCGATCGGCGCCACCTCGTGCACCGGCCCGGCCTCGCCGGGCGCGGCGGTGCGGGCGCGAAGGGGCGAACTGACCGAGGCCCGCTTGACGGCCACCTCGGACCGCTCGCCGGACGACGTGGCGGCTGCCGGCCGTCGGGCCGACGCCGAGGGCCCCGACGATCCGGGGACGCCCGACGCCGTCGCCAGCATCGTGGACGAAAGGGGGGAACGTCGCTCCAGCACGCGCATCGCCTCACTGAACCGGTCGACCGAGCGGGCCGTCGCCAGGTGCTCGCGCCGGCGGACCCAGTGCTGGATGAGGTAGGCAACCCAGATCGCCACGATGACCAGGAAGATGAGGCTGCTGGGCTGCACGAGACTGACGGTAAGCCGTGGCGGGGTGTGGGTCTCGTACCGGTAACGGTGTGTCGCTGATGTGCCGGATGTGACGCTAGTGGTCAGCCGCCAGAGGGCTCGCTGCGCGCCGCGGTCCACCGCTCCAGGACCCGGCGGCCGCCCAGCTCGTCGGCCGTGAGGGCGAAGGTCCGGTGGTCGCGCCACCCGCCGTTGATGTGCAGGTAGCGCTCTCGCACGCCCTCGTCACGGAACCGCAGATGCTCGACCACCCGCAGGGATGCGAGGTTCTCGGGGCGGATGTTCACCTCGACCCGGTGCATCGTCAGGGTGCCGAAGGCGTAGTCGCAGAGCATCCCCAGCGCTCGGGTGGCGATGCCCTGGCCGGCATACCGCTCGGCGACCCAGTAGCCGGCCGCCCCCGACAGCAGAGAGCCCTGGACGATGCCGAAGAGGTGCATCTGCCCGGCGAGGTCGCCGTCCACTTCGATGGCGAACGGCACGATCCGCCCGGCCCGGGCCTCCTTGTCGAGACCGCGCACGTACTGCCGGAACGTCAGCCGCCGACCCACCCCGTCAGGTGCCGTGGGCTCCCATTGACCGACGTAGCTCGCGTTGTCGCCCCGCACCCGGTCCCACTCGCCCCGGTCGGCCTGACGCAGCGCGCGGAGCACCAGTGTCGGGCGCCGCCCATCCTGGGAGACCAGGGACACCGGCCAGTCCTGCACCGGGCGCTCCATCACCGGTGGTCGCCCCCTCCCAGCTGGTCGACGGCGTGCGGCACGATATCGGCGAGCACCGCGAGCGCGTCCTTCACCCCACCGGTCGAGCCGGGCAGGTTGACGACGAGGGTATGCCGCGCGACGCCCGCCAGCCCCCGCGAGAGCATCGCGGTGGGCACGCCCTTGGCCACGCCGGCGGACCGGATCGCCTCGGCGATGCCGGGGACCTCGAGGTCGAGGTGGCGGCGCGTCATCTCCGGGGTGGCATCGGTCGGCGAGATGCCGGTGCCCCCGGTGGTCAGAACGACGGAGGCATGAGAGGCGATGGCCTCGGCGAGGGCGTCCGACACCGGCTCGCCGTCGGTCACGACCACCGGGTCGCCGACATCGAAACCCCACCCGCGCAGCGCCGTCACGATGAGCGGGCCGGTGCGGTCCTCGTAGACGCCGGTCGCCGCCCGGGTCGACGCGCACACCACCACCGCGCGGCGGGTCACGAGGTCGTCTCCGCCGGCTCGCTCCAGTCACCGGACCGGCCCCCCGACTTCGACGTCACGCGGACGTCGGTGATGCGGGCGTGCCTGTCGACCGCCTTGACCATGTCGACGAGGGCCAGGGAACCCACGCACACGGCGGTGAGGGCCTCCATCTCGATGCCGGTGCGGTCAGCGGTGCGCACGGTGGCGGCGATCTCCACCCCGTCGTCGGCGACCACGAGGTCGACGGTGACGGCGTGGACGGCGACGGGGTGGGCGAGCGGGATGAGCTCGGGAGTCCGTTTGACGGCTTGGATGGCGGCGATCCGCGCGACCGCCAGGGCGTCGCCCTTGGGGACGCGGCCGGACCGCAGCGCGTCGACCGCCGCGGCGGACAACAGGATCCGGCCACGGGCCGACGCCTCTCGGACCGTCACGGCCTTCGCGCTGACGTCGACCATGTGCGCCGACCCGTCCGCGCGCACATGCGTCAGCCCCGTGCCGTGGGGCTCGGCCGCGCCGCGAGCGCCGTCGCTCATGGCGCCATCCTGCCCCCCTCGTCGAGGAGCCACATCTCGACCTGGTCGCCGGCCTCGGCGCGGGTCGTCTCGGCGGGGATGACGAGCAACGCGTTGGCGCGGGCCAGGTCGGCGACGAAGTGCGAGGCCTGACCCCACACGGGATCGGCCCGCCACCCGTCGTCGCCCTGGGTCGCCACCGCCCGCGCCACCTGCGTACGCCCGGCGGGCGAGGACAGGGCTTGCAGCAGCCGGGCTCGGAGCACCGGGCGCAGCGCGGGCTCGAGACCCATGAGCAGACGCAGCGCGGGCCGGACGAACACCTCGAACGAGACGTAGGACGACACCGGGTTGCCCGGGAGGGCGAAGAGCGGCACCTGCCGCGGGCCGACGATCCCGAACCCCTGCGGCTTGCCCGGTTGCATGGCCACCTGCACGAAGTCGACCCCGTGGTCCCGGAGCGCCTCCTTGACCACGTCGTACGCGCCCATGCTCACGCCGCCGGTGGTGACGATGGCATCGACCTCCTCGGCCAGTCGGCCGATCACCTCGAGCACCGCAGCCGGGTCGTCGTCGACCGTCGGCTGCCGCAGCGGTAGGCCGCCGCACGCAGTGATCGCGGCCTCGATCATGTACGAGTTCGACTCGTGGATCTGGCCCGGCAGCAACGACGTTCCGGGCGGGACGAGCTCGGCGCCGGTCGAGACCACGGCCACCCGGGGTCGCGGGCGCACCTGGACCTCGCCGTGTCCGGTGGCCGCCAGCAGGGCGATCCGACGCGCGTCCAGGACCATTCCCGGCCTGAGCACGAGATCACCCGCGCGCACGTCCTCCCCGGCCGGGCGCACCGACGTGCCGGCCGGGACGCCCGCGCGGATCTCGACGGTCTGTGTGCCGCCGTCGGTGTCCTCCACCTTGACGACCGCGTCGGCGCCCGCCGGCAGCATCGCACCGGTCATGATCCGGATCGCCTCGCCCGCGGCGAGCGGCCGGCTGGCCACCCCTCCGGCGGCCACCTCGTGGACAACCGGCAGCGTGACCGCCGACCCCGGCACCGCTGGCTCGGCGCGGACGACGTCGGCCGAGCGCACGGCATACCCGTCCATGGCCGAGTTGTCGAAGCCCGGAAGGTCGACCAGCGAGCGCACCTTGCCGACCAGGGTGAGGCCGAGGCTCTGACTCAGCGGCACGCTCACCGGCGGCGCCGGGCGCACGGCGGAGAGGACGGCGTCGCGGTGCTCCTCGAGGGTGCGCACCTCAGCCGGCCGACTGCAGCCGGGTCCCGTCGGCCACCGTGTCGCCGTCCGCCGCATCGAGCGAGACATCACCGACAACGACGACTCCAGCGCCGAACGTCACCTCGCCGGTGACACGCAGCGACCGGGCCTCGCGCATCGACGGAACGCCCTGCGGGAACCGCCGCTCGAAGTCGGGCACCAGCTTGTAGGGCCGGTCGAGGTCGACGTAGGGATCGGGGTGGTCGATCACCGAGACCACGAGCGACTCGTCGTCGAGCTCGAAGATGTCGGATCGCACGAGCAGCAGCTCGTTCGTCGTCTTGACCGGCCGGAACCGGGTGCGGGGCACGTGGATCGCGCGCGCCCCCTCGATGCGCTCGATCGCGGCGCCCATCGCCGTCTCGATCTGGATGACCTCGGTCGACGAGGAGTCGGACGGGTCGACGGTCTTGCGGTTGACGATGATCGGCAGCCCGATGCCGGCCCGGCCCTGCTCATCGCTCTCGCGCAGCAGGCGGTCGACGACGTGCAGGTCGACCCAGAGGTTGTTGGCGTGGAACGTCGCGTGGAGCGTGGTGTCCTGGAAGTGCGACTCGTCGCCCGGTGCGACCATGGCGCTGTCGCGCAGCACGAGGTGCCCGTCGCTCTTGCGCACCGCGAGGTGGCCGCCCTTGCGGTCGTTGACGGTGCGGTCGCACACCTCGGCGACGTAGGGCACGTCGTGCTCGGCGAGCCACGCCGCGATGCGGGGGTCACACGTCGCGCCGAGGTTATCGGCGTTGGAGAGGAAGACGTAACGAAAGTCTTTGTCCAGCAACGCGTTGAGCAGCCCACTGGTAGCCAGGGCGAGATAGACGTCGCCGTGCCCGGGCGGACACCACTCCATCTCGGGGTCGGCCGGCCAGTCCACCGGCGTGAGGTCGTCAGCTCGCAGCTTGGGCTCGGCGCTCTGGATGAAGTCGAGGGGCAGGCCGGCGACGGCCAGGTCGGCGTAGTGCTCCAGCACGGCCAACGAGGCCTCGCGCGTGCGGAACGAGTTCATCAGCACGAGGGGCAGGTCGACGCCGTGCCGCTTGCGCAGGGCCAGGGTCTGGCCGGCGATGACGTCGAGGAACGTCAGTCCGTCCTTGACCACGAGCGCCGACTTCGGTCCGGTGATCCCCATCGACGTGCCGAGACCGCCGTTGAGCTTGACCATGGCGACCTGCCGCAGCGCGGCCGACATGGCGGCCTCGCTCGGCGCATACTCCTCTATCGAGGGCACGTCGGTCAGCGCATCGATGCTGGCCTCGGGGATGGTGCCGCCGGATCCGGTCTCACGCACCCGCTCCAGCTCGGCGTAGCTCACCTCGAAGGCGCGGATGGCGCGCTCGTTCTCGCCGTGGTCGGCCATTCGGCGCCGCGACTCCGCCAAGCCCTCAGCCGTCATGGCGACCACCCTACGATGAGCCGGGTGACCCGGGTGAGCCCCGAGACGACGGCCGCGGCCAAGCAGGTGCTGCG
>JALZBI010000506.1 GCA_030947565.1 Actinomycetota bacterium | reverse complement strand
GGACCGCATGCCCTCGCGCACCAGCTCGTCGAGGGCCGCCGGGTCGAGCTCGGGGCGCACCCTGGCGTAGTTGGAGCGCAGCCGGTCCACGCTGGTGCCGCCGCGGCGCGTCGTGACGTCGGCGATGGTGTCGAAGAGCCGGTATGCCGCCGCCTCCGGCATCGCACGGACGCCGGCGAACCCGGCCCGAAGGCCGAGGCTCTGGCCGGTGTCGACGAGTCGGGACGGCAGGCCGCGGGCGACCATGGCCAGGTCGGCGGGTCTCACCATGGGCTCACGGCGTGGGCACACCCGGGGTGTGGTTCTTCGGCCGGTTCGTCGGCACCTGTCGCCGCACGGCGAGCATCCGCTGGATGACGGTGATGAAGCTGGCGACCGCGAGCAGCCCGAGGACGACGATGAGCAGCACGACGGGCACACCGAGGCCCACGAGGAAGGTGGCCAGAAGCACGGCGAGCAGCCGGTCGGCGCGCTCGGCGATCCCGACGTTGGCGGTCATGCCCAGCCCCTCGGCCCGCGCCTTGGAGTAGCTGACGACGAACCCCAGGATGAGGCACGCCAGGGCGAACCCGGCGGCGAGGAGGTTCTCGTGGGTGCCGGAGAAGTACAGGACCAGGGCGCCGAAGATCGCGGCGTCACCGATGCGGTCGAGCGTGGAGTCGAGGAAGGCGCCCCACGAGCCCTGGGTGCCCGACATCCGGGCCATGACGCCGTCGACGTTGTCGCCGAAGATGAACAGCGCGATGACCAGCGTGCCGACGAGGAACTGGCCACGCGGGTAGAAGGCGAGCGCTCCCACGCATACCCCGATCGTGCCGACCACGGTCACGACGTCAGGGCTGATGCCGAGCCGCAGGAAGAGTCGGGCGATCGGCGTCATGACCTTGGTCCAGGTCTCGCGCAGGAGTCGGTTGAGCATGGTGCCCGCCAGCCTACTGGCCCGAGGCCTCCGGCCAGGCCTGCCTCAGCCGGGTCCGCACGTCGTCGAGCAGCATGGGCAGGGCCTTCGTCTGGGCGACGATGGGCAGGAAGTTGGCGTCGCCGCCCCACCGCGGCACCACGTGCTGGTGCAGGTGGGCGGCCACGCCCGCCCCGGCGACGGCGCCCTGGTTCATGCCCAGGTTGTAGCCCATGGGCTGGGACGCGGTGTCCAAGGCGTGGATGGCCTGCTTGGTCAAGGCGGTGAAGTCGGCGGTCTCCTCGTCGGTGAGGTCCACGTAGAGGGAGACGTGCCGGTAGGGGCAGACCAGGACGTGGCCGGGGTTGTAAGGGAAGAGGTTGAGCACGACGTAGCACGTCTTGCCCCGGCAGACGATCAGCCCTTCCTCGTCACTCTTGCCCGGGGCGGCACAGAACGGGCAGCCCTCCCCGGCGTCGTCACTCGGCTTGTCCCCGCCGACGTAGACCATCCGGTGCGGCGTCCAGAGCCGGTCGAACCCGTCCTCCACCCCGGCCAAGGACGAGGGTGACTCGGAGGTCACGCCCGCCTCGTCCTGCATGCCGCTGATCCTATGCGGGGCGCCGCTGCCCTCAAGCCGGGTGAACCACCCGGAGTGGTGCCACACGCTCGGAACGGCGCGCGCTGGACACCATTTCCGGGCGTCGAGCCTGGGCGCCCGAATCGCTCAGGTCGAGACGCCGTCGCGCATCGGGTGGGCGTTGCGGCCGTTCCTCCAAGCAACCACCTCGGCGACGACTGACAGCGCCATCTCCCCCGGGGTCTTGCCGCCCACGTTGAGCCCGGCCGGCAGGTGCAGCCGGTCCAGGGCGGCCTGGTCCACGCCCTCCTGCCGCAGGGTGGCCAGCACCTCGGCGGTGCGCGGCCGGCTGGCCAGCATGGCGACGTAGCCGGCTTCCCCGCGTACCGCTTGGCGCAGCAGGTCGTAGGCCTGGGGGGCGTCGTGGTCGGCGATCACCAGAGCGTCGCGGGACCCGAGCGGCCGCGCGGCGAGACGCTCGAGCGGGGAGCCCTCCGGGTCGTCGTCGCCCAGGACGACCACCCGCAGACCGGCGACGGCGCCGATCGTCGCCATGGCCTCGGCG
>JALZBI010000505.1 GCA_030947565.1 Actinomycetota bacterium | reverse complement strand
ATCAACAGCAACCTCTTCCAGGACGACGACTACCGCCTTGGGTCGCTGGCCCACCCTGAGAAACGAGTGCGGGACAAGGCGATCGGCCATCACGCCGCCTGCATCGACGTCATGAGGGCCACCGGGTCAACGGACCTCAAGCTGTGGCTCCCCGACGGGACGAACTACCCCGGACAGGACTCCTTACGGGGTCGGCAGGACCGGCTCGCCGACTCCCTCCAGCAGGTCTACGCCCTCCTCGACCGGGGGATGCGGCTGCTCGTGGAGTACAAGTTCTTCGAGCCGTCGTTCTACTCGATGGACATCCCCGACTGGGGAACGTCGCTCACCCACTGCCTCGCCCTGGGTGCCCAGGCACAGGTGGTGCTCGACACCGGCCATCATGCGCCGGGAACCAACATCGAGTTCATCGTCATGATGCTGCTGCGGGCCGGGCGGCTGGGAGCGTTCGACTTCAACTCACGGTTCTACGCCGACGACGACCTCATGGTGGGGGCCGCCGACCCGTTCCAGCTGTTCCGGATCCTGCGCGAGATCGTCCAGCAGGACGCCCACCGGCCGTCGTCGGGCGTGAACTTCATGCTCGACCAGTGCCACAACATCGAACCCAAGGTGCAGGGCCAGATCCGGTCGGTGCTCAACGTCGAGGAGGCGCTGGCCAAGGCCGTTCTGGTCGACCGTGCCGCGCTGGAGAAGGCCCAGCGGTCGGGTGACGTCCTCGGGGCCAACGGCACGGTCATGGACGCGTACAACACCGACGTGCGCGGTCTGCTCGCTGACCGCCGGGAGGGGCGTGGGCTCCCGCGTGACCCGGTGGCGGCGTTCAAGGCGTCCGGCTACCTCGAACGGGTCAGCGGGGAACGCGTGGGAGGGCACCAGGCGTCCTGGGGCGCCTGACAGGAAGACACACCGGTACCCCTTTCCCCGACCGACCTAGCCGACCCTCTGTGCGCGGGATCCTGCCGTCGGCACCGTGGCGACGCCGACCACCACGGCGGCGACGTTCCACTGGCTGGTCGTCCCCGGGTCGAGGTACTGGCTGTGCCCCCTGGACGCCAGCCCCGTAGAACCGTCGGCCAGACGGCGCGCGTCGGCGGCGAGGAGGTCGACGCCGGGCAGGTGGCCCGGGTCCCGGCCGAACCACCCGAGGTCGGCGACCGGGTCGCCGTCCGCCTCGATGACGTGCACCTTCGACGCCGACAGGCCGAGGGCTCCCGGGGACCGGACCCCGAGACCGGGCGAACCGATGGCCACCAGGTCGCTCACTCCCGTGCCGCCGGCCGCGACCGCCAGACCCACCGTGGTGGAGCCGTAGGAGTGGCCGACCAACGTGACGTGGGCATCGGCCGGGAGCCCCCGCAGGAAGGGGTTGAGCTCTGTCGCGCCGGCCTCCGCGCTCGCCCGCAGGACCACGGAGTGCGTCCGGAGACTGTCGGCGACCTGAGGCGCGTCGTAGCCGAGCCAGCTCACGACCGCGACCTCCCCGCGGTCACCCCAGCCCATGGACTCGCGGCGCGCCACATCGCGCAGGTCGGCCGCCGCCGCGTCCGCGCCCGCAAGGTCGCCCTGGACCGTCGTCGTGAACCCCGGCACGACGACCGCCACGTGCTCGGCCCGGTCCACGTCGCCGACCGCCACCCCAGCCTTCGCGGAGCGTCCGCTGGTATCGAACACGAGCAGCTGCCGCCGTCGGCCGTCGGCCTGGTCGAGGACCTGCGCCACCGCCTGGACGGCGGCCAGCTTCCCCCGGACCTGGAGGTAGGCCGCCCGCCCGTTCGGCCCGTCCATCGTGCCCACGGTCGCGGCGCCCGCCAGGCCACCGCCCACGTCGAACAGCCCGCCACCGGACGGTGGACGCAGCCGATCGGCCGCCAGGGTCAGGTCGCGTTCGGCGCGCCGCAACCGGACGCGGTTGGCCTGGTCCCGAGCCCACGCCGGTATGCCGTCGGTGGCGCCGACGAGGTCCGCGGAGTCGACGGCTGCTGATCGTCGGGCCTCAGGGCTGAGGCCGCTCCACCACGAGAGGGTCGCGATGCCTCTGGGG
>JALZBI010000158.1 GCA_030947565.1 Actinomycetota bacterium | reverse complement strand
ATTCGAACCAGGAAACCGGGGGTAGGGGCTCGCCATGAGCGATCAAACGACCCACCACGACGAGCAGCTCGAGACCGTCCGCTCGATCATGAAGGACGTGCGCACGTGCATGTTCGTCACCAGCACCGACAACGGTGACCTGCACGCCGCACCCATGACCACCCAGGAGGCCGAGTTCGACGGTGACGCCTGGTTCATCGCGCAGTCCGACTCCGAGACCGTCCGCAACCTCACTGCCCACCCCCGGGTCAACGTCAGCTACTCCGGGGCGACGTCCTGGGTGTCGCTGGGCGGCACGGCGGCCGTGGTCGACGACGTCGCGAAGAAGAAGGAGCTCTGGAACACCTTTACCGAGGCCTGGTTCCCGAAGGGGCAGGATAATCCGACCGTGGTGGTCGTCAAGGTGTCCGGTGACTCGGCTCAGTACTGGGACAGCCCTGGCCGCGTGGCGATGACGATGTCGATGGTCAAGGCCCGCGTGTCCGGCACCACACCCCAGGCGGGCGAGAGCGCCACCGTCGATCTGTGACCGTTCTGGTCACCAGCGGTCCGATCAACCCATCGCACCACACGGCCTTCGTCAAGGGGTTCTTCGACGCCGGCAAGCCGGTCGCGGCGATCTGCCACGCCCCCTGGACCCTCATCGAGGCCGACGTGCTGCGCGGGCGCACGCTCACCTCGTGGCCCAGCCTGCAGACCGACATCCGCAACGCCGGCGCCACGTGGGTCGACCAGGAGGTCGTCCGCGACGGCTCGCTCATGACCAGCCGGAACTCCGATGACATTCCGGCGTTCAACCGCGAGATCGTCAACCTGTTCTCGGGGGGCCCGGCAACGTCAGACGCGTAGGCGCCTGCTCACGATCCCCTCGAACAGGTCGAGGTATGCGTCGACCATCCGCTCCTGGTCGAACCGGGCCACCGCCTCCGCACGGCAGGTGGCGCGGTTGATCCGGTCCAAGGCGCCGACGGCGGCGACCGCCTGGCTGACGAGGTCGACGCCGTCCACCAGGTAACCCGTCCGAGCGTGGTCGACGAGCTCAGGCATGGACCCGCGAGCCGTGGCGATGACCGGCGTACCCGTCGCCAGCGCCTCGACGACGGACAGCCCGAACGGCTCGTCGAAGCCGATGAGGTGCAGCAGGGTGGTCGCGCCGCCGAGCAGGGCGTCGCGCTCTCGCGGACCGACCGACCCCAGGTACTCCACCCCGTCCGAGCCCACATGGGGCCGGACCTCCCGCTCGAAGTAGCCCTCGTCCTGCACGATCCCGGCGATCTTGAGCGGCATACCCGTCCGGTGGGCGACCTCGATCGCCTGGTGCGCCCCCTTGTCGGGATGGATCCGGCCCAGGAACAGCAGGTATGCCGGTCTCGCCGGCTCGGCGACCGGCGTGAACGCAGCCGTGTCGATGCCGTGGTGGATGGTCGCGGCGTACCTCAGGTCAGGGTGCCGGTCGGCGTCGCTGATGGCGACGTAGTGCCCGATGTCGTTGAAGGCCCGGTAGACGGGGACGATCTTCTGCGAGGAGAACCCGTGGATCGTCGTGACGACGGGGGTGCGCACCAGTCGGCTGTAGCTGAGGGGCAGGAAGTCGAAGTGGTTGGCGATGACGTCGAGCTCGCCGGCCCGTTGGAAGGCGCCGGACAGGTGCAGGGCCTCCCACACCTTGGCGTCCAGGCCGCGGTCCTCCTCGTAGCCGGTGGGCGCAGAGCCCACCAGGCGAGCCGAGGTCACCGAGTCGGAGGTGGCGAACAGGGTGACCTCGTGGCCCCGGGCCACGAACCCCTCGGTGAGCGTCGAGGCAACCTGCTCCCACGGCCCGTAGTCACGCGGTGGGGTGCGGTGCGCGATGGACGAGATGAGACCGATCCGCATGGTGCCCACTGTGGCGGATACCATCATCGAAGGAACAGCCGACGTTGCGGTCGGTAGGACAACACCCCGGCGCGCCGCGTCGTACCTCCATTGGGGTGGTGTCATCAGGGGTTTGTGCGGGTAGCCAGGCCCTGACCGAGTCCGTCCGCATCGCTGCTCAGCAGCGGCGGCCGCGCGGCTCCCGAGCAGAACGGCCCCACATGACTGATTTCGGCATCGTCGGCACGTACCCGCCCACGCAGTGTGGGCTCGCGACCTTCAGCGCCGCTCTTCTGGCGCACCTGCGCTCCCCGCTCGACCGCGTCGAGGTCGTCAGCCCGGTGGACGCCTACCAGCCGGACGCTCCGCCCGAGGTGGCCTACCAGTGGACCAAGGGCTCCTCCGTGCAGGCCTACGAGGCCGCGCGGGTGCTCGACGACATGGATGTGGTCGTCCTGCAGCACGAGTTCGGCATCTTCGGCGGCCGAGACGGCCGTGACGTGCTCGAGCTCGTCCATGCGTGCACGGTGCCCATGATCGTCGTCCTGCACACCGTGCTGGTCGAGCCCACCCCGTCGCAACGCACCATCATCGAGCAGCTCGTGGAGCGGGCCGACGCCGTCGTCACGATGACCCGCACCGCGCAGGAGCGGCTCGTCGACAACTACGTCGTCGACCCGTCACGGGTGCATGTCATCCCCCACGGCGCCCCGGACAACCGGCCGCGCGGCGACCTGCGCCACGTCGGGGCCGGGGCGCTTCCGGCGGCCCTCGGGCGCGGTCGCAGCGTGCTGACCTGGGGGCTCATCGGGCCTGGTAAGGGCATCGAGTGGGGCATCGAGGCCATCGCCCAGCTGCGTGACCTCGAGCCCGATGTCCATTACTACGTGGTCGGCGAGACCCATCCCAAGGTCGTCGAGCGGATGGGGGAGCGCTACCGCGAGGGCCTCGTCGTCCGCTCCGAGGCGTTCGGTGTCGCCGACCGCGTGCACTTCGTGGACCGCTACACGCCCACGTCCGAGCTGCACGAGCTGGTCCGCCGCGCCGACGTCGTGCTGCTGCCCTACGACTCCCGTGACCAGGTGACCTCTGGGGTCCTCGTCGAGGCGGTGACCTCGGTCAAGCCGGTGGTGTCGACCGACTTCCCTCACGCGCGTGAGCTCCTGACGAGCGGCGCCGGACTTCTCGTGCCCCCCCACGACCCGGGCGCCATCGCCGCCGCACTTCGCAGGGTGTTCACCGACCAGGACCTGTTCGACGACCTGACGGCCGAGGCCGCCCGGATCGCGCCCACCCAGCTGTGGCCTGCCGTCGCGGACCGGTTCAGGAACACCGCAGGGACAGTGCTGGGGCGGCGCGCGCTCGCCTCATGACCGCGTCGCCCCTCACCCGCCGCAACAGCGACCCGGCGGGGCACCCGGCCGTTTCATACGCGCACCTGCTGCGGCTCAGCGACGACGTCGGGATCTTCGAGCACGCGGAGTGGACGCTGCCGCGGCACGAGCACGGCTACTGCGTCGACGACGTCGCCCGCGCCCTCGTCATCCTCGCGCGCGAGGACGATCTCACCGACGAGCTCACGACGCTGGCCCAGACCTGCTTCGACTTCGTCGTCGACGCCCTGGACGAGCACGGCCGGGTGCACAACCGCCGCGTCCACGGCGGCGGGTGGACCGACCGGGCCACGGTAGAGGACTGCTGGGGGCGGGCCGTCTGGGGTCTCGGGACGGTCGCGGCCCGGCTACCCGAGCTGGCCGACGCGGCATCCCGAGGCTTCGAGCGGGCTGGCGCCCTGAGGTCGCCGGACCTGCACGCCATGGCGTTCGCCGCGATGGGCGCGGCCGAGGTCCTCGCTGTCGACCCACGACACGCGGCGGCGCGCGGGCTCCTAGGTGACGCCGCCCGGCTCCTCGATACTCGGGTCATGCTGCCAAGCGTTCCGACACAGGAGTGGCCGTGGCCAGAGCCTCGGCTGCGCTACGCGAACGCCGTCCTTCCCGAGACGCTGGTCGCGGCGGGCGCCCTGCTCGAGGACGACGGGTGGCTCGCCCGCGGCCTCGACCAGCTGGCGTGGCTCGTCGACCTCGAGACCGCGGCAGGCCCAGGCGTCCGGCACTTGTCGATGAGCCCGGCCCACGGCTGGGCGCCTGGGGAGCCGCGGCCGGGCTTCGACCAGCAGCCGATCGAGGTCGCCGCGCTGGCCGATGCCTGCGCCCGAGCCGCGGCGCTGCCCGGCGGGGAGACCCGTGACTGGGTCGCGGACGTGCAGCGGTGCGAGGACTGGTTCCTCGGCGCCAACGACATCGGCGTCGCCATGGCCGACCCCGCGACCGGTGGCGGCTACGACGGCTTGATGCCGACGGGTCACAACGAGAACCAGGGGGCCGAGTCCACCCTGGCCTGGTTGTCGACCCACCAGCAGGCGAACCAGGTGCGGGCCCGAGGGTGATGCCGAACCACGTGACGGCCCCGGACCGCGGGGGCGATGGCCTTGTCGTGCGCCGGCCGACCCCGATGATGCGCCCCGATGCGTCGCGGCGGCTGTTGCGCCCGTTCCTCCCCGGACAGGAGCTCGTTGCGATCGGGGTCTCCCGCGCCGAGGCCGTCGTGTCCAGAGTGCTGGCGCTCGACGACGACACCGTACGCGACTGCCTTGACGACGCCGTTCGGCAGTTCGGGGCGAGGCATCCGGACATCGAAGCGACCTTTCGGGCCCACGCCGCCCTGCTGCCCGCCGACCTCGACGGGATCGAGAACCTCACCGAGGCGCGCCTCGACCTCGTGGGTGCCTACGTCAGCCAGGAGTATGCCCTCGAGGCGGCGGCCATCCTCAACCCGTCGCTGGTCGCACATCCGGACCAGTCGGCGCTCGAGCCCGGTCACCTGCGGGTCGTCATGTCCGTGCGTGCGGTCGGCGAAGGGCACATCTCGAGCCTGGAGCTGCGCACGGGGGTCGTCGGCGCGGACGGCACGGTGGTCCTCGACGAGCCCGGTAGCCACCTGACCCGCGGCGTCGTCACGCGCGGGGCGCTCCCGGCCGCCTACCTGACCGCCGCCCTAGTGGACGCCGGCCTGTGGTCGGAGGCGGAGCCCCTCGTCCACGTCCTGCCTGACTTCTTCTCACGGGAGGAGCTTGACGCAGCCATGCACCGGTTCGAGCTGTCGGTCGCCCCGGGAGCCCGGAACGGCACCCTCATCGACCGGATCCGCCGGTTGGCGGACAGCTGCTACCAGCTCGAGTTTCCTGGCGACTGCGAGCTGTCCGAGCGTGTGCTCTTCCCGGTGAGCCTGGACGAGCGCGGCGGGATCGAGGATGTGCGCCTGGTGCGGTTCCTCGAGGAGGACGGTTCGACGAGCTACCGGGGCACCTACACCGCCTATGACGGCGCGGCGATCGCCCCCCACCTGCTGCGCACGCGCGACTTCACGACCTTCGAGGTCAGCAAGCTCGTCGGCGACGCGGCGCACGACAAGGGGATGGCCCTGTTCCCACGTCGGATCGGCGGCACGTACTGGAGCCTGGCCCGCCGAGACCGCGAGAACCTCTGCCTGGCGCAGTCACAAGACGGCACCACCTGGACCCGCAGCACGGTGCTCGAGAAGCCGACCAACGCGTGGGAGCTCATCCAGCTGGGCACCTGCGGCCCGCCCATCGAGACCGACCGCGGCTGGCTGGCCGTGACGCACGGCGTCGGACCCGTGCGCCGGTACTCCCTGGGCGCGCTCCTGCTCGACCTCGACGACCCGAGCCGGGTGCTCGGATCCCTGACCGAGCCGCTGATGTCGCCCGACCCCGACGAGGAGGTCGGTTACGTGCCCAACGTGCTGTACTCCTGTGGCGCGGTGGTGCACGAGGGCAACCTCGTGCTGCCCTACGGGTGCAGCGACTCGTCCATCCGGTTCGCCACCGTCGACGTCGACCGGTTGCTGGACAGGCTGCTCGACGCCTGACGCCTGCCGGCTGACAGCTGCGTTCTGGTCGGCTCAGGCCGCCCAGCCGCACTCCCACGGCTGGAGGCCCCGAGCCGCGTACAGCCGGTTGGCCACGGTGATCTGCTCCTCACGCGAGGCCAGGTCGGGCCTAGTGGCGTAGTCACCGCCGGCGACGCTGAACCAGGTGGGGAGGTTGAACTGCAGCCCCCCGTAGTAGCCGTTCCCCGTGTTGATCTGCCAGTTGCCACTCGACTCGCACATCGCGATCCGGTCCCACATCGCGGCGTTGGCGAGGTTGAGCGGCGGCTTCCCCGAG
>JALZBI010000504.1 GCA_030947565.1 Actinomycetota bacterium | reverse complement strand
GCGACGTCTCGGACGGTCCAGCGGGTGCACAGCGACGGGGCGGCCCACTGGTCGGCGGTCAAGGTCCGCATGAAGGCGAGCAGGTCGGTGCGTTCGGCCTCGGCCAGGGCCATCAGGTCGGGTCGGCTCATGCCCGGTCCAGGTCGCCGCGGGTGAGGGTCTGATACCGGGCCAGATACAGCGGCCATCCGTCGGGTGCGTCGATGCCGTCGCGGACCGACTCCCAGCCGTCGCCGTGCCGATCCAGGTTCCGGTGCACGAGGGTGACCCGGGTCCGCTGCTCGCCTTCGGGCGCGAAGGTGACCACGACCTCGCTGGTGCGGCTCAGGTCCGAGGCGATCTGCCAGTCCGGGCCGATGTCCCAGCTGAAGGCGATGGTGCGGGGCGGGTCGAAGACCAGCACTCGACCCCACCGGCAGATGCTGCCGTCGACCCCGCGGTCGTAGACGTCGCCGCCGGCGCGCGGCTCCAGCACGGTCGCCTCGATCGGCACCGCGAGCATGTTGTGCTCCCGCGGTTTGATCCGGTCCAGGTCGGCGAACGTCGAGAACGCCTGCGCGGGAGGAAGGTCGACCAGCACCTCGTGCCGTACCGACCCGTCGGGCTCCATGCTCACCGGTCTCCTCGTTCCTTCTCGGGGGCTGTCGCTTCCTCGTGGACTGTCGCTTCCAGGTTGCTCAGCGCCTCGGCCCAAAAATGGTCCAGCTGGCGCCGGTACCGGGCCAACCGTTGCGCGTCGATGCTGTAGACCCGGGTGCGGCCCTGGGCCGCGTCCCGCACCACGCCGGCGTCCTTGAGCAGCTTCAGGTGTTGGCTGACCGCGGGCCGGCTGATCCGCATATCACCAGCCAGCTCGGTCACCGTGCACGACCCGGTCGAGAGTCGCCCGATGATGGCGCGCCGGCTCGGGTCGCCCAGAAGAGCCCAAGCGTCCAACGCGTAAGCCGTCACGAACACGTAAGTTACCACTTACTCATCGCGGAATGGGCGGGAACCGTGAGTGAGGCGCGTCAGCGGCTGAGCGTGAAGCCGGCGACAACACAGATGTGGTCGGGGCCGACGCGGACGTCGATGCGGTATGCCCCAGCCGGCTGTACCCGAATGGTCCCTGGGTAGAACTGTCGAGCATTGTCGACGAAGGCCTCGCCGGATGGCCGACTCTGCTGTTCGGTGCTGCCGTCCAGCCTCAGGATGGTGAGTTTGGCCTCGTCGCGTCCGTCACGCTGGGAGGCCACCCACAGCTTGGCTTCGGAGTATCCGGCTGGGAGAGACAGGGCGTCTGACATGAACGGTCCCAGGGAGAGGTCGCCGCGCTGGGCGTACACGTATCCCGATGCGTTGACGCACTCGTCACCGGAGACGGTCAGCACGCGCCCATCCGCGTTGGACATGGTCGGTGTTGGTGCTGAGGTGGGCGCGGTGGTGCTCGGGTCGTTGGACGGCGCCGCTGAGCACGCGACGACCATCCCGGTGCCAGCGATCAGCATCGCGGCGACGTAGCCCCGAGATCGCTGCTGACCCACGGCGGCGACGACGGGTCAGGAGGGGCGGCCGCCGTAGGGCAGCAGGTCGCTCATCGAGTAGATGGACGCGGTCTTGACCACGGTGCTCGGGTTCGGGGCGTGGATCATCTGGCCGTCGCCAATATAGAGGCCCATATGGTGGCTGTTGGGGCCGCTGGTGCCGTAGAAGACGAGGTCGCCGGGCTGGAGCTGCGCGATGCTCACCCGCGTCGTCTCCGCCCACTGCGAGCCGGTGTAGTGCGAGAGCGTCACCCCGGCCTGGCGCCAGGCCATCATCGTCAGGCCTGAGCAGTCCCACACGTTGGGGCCGGCGCCGCCCCACACGTAGGGCTCGCCGATCTGGGCCCGGGCGAACGCGATGACCGCGGCCACCCCGCCGGACGGCGCCGGTGCAGAGGTCGTGGGGACCGGCGTCGTGGGGGCTGTGGTGGTCGTGGTGGGTGCCTTGGTCGTGGGGGTGGGTGCCTTCGTCGTCACCGCCGCGGCTCGTGCTGCGGCTGCAGCCGCCGCGGCCTGCCTGGCCGCTGAAGCG
>JALZBI010000503.1 GCA_030947565.1 Actinomycetota bacterium | reverse complement strand
CACCAGGGGGGCCGCTCTCCGCAAGGATGCGGCCATGGACACCAACGACGTGAGGTCCGCCGCCGTCCGGGCCAACGACCACCCGGCGCTCGAGAATGCCGCCCGCCTCGGCTACGCGACCAACGGGGTCGTGCACCTGCTCATCGGCTGGCTGGCCATCCAGGTGGCCCTCCAGAACGGACAGGAGAGCGCCGACCAGTCCGGCGCCCTGCAGTCACTGGCCGACAACCCGGTCGGACGGATCATTCTGTGGCTCGCCGTCATCGGCTTCGTCGGCCTGGCCGTGTGGCAGCTCAGCGAGGTCGTCGTCGGCCGCGGCGAGACGTCCGACCGGGTCAAGGCGGGCGCCAAGGCGGTCCTCTACGCCGTCCTCGCCGTCAGCGCATTCACCTACGCCAAGGGCAGCAGCAGCTCGTCGAGCACCCAGCAGAGCGTCGACTTCACCTCCACGCTCATGGGCCAGCCCGCGGGGCGGTGGCTCGTCGGGGCCGTCGGGGTCGCGATCATCGCCATCGGCGGCTACCACGTCTACAAGGGCTACAAGAAGACGTTCCTCGAGGACCTCGAGCGCCACCCCGGCCAGTGGGCCGTCAATGCGGGCCGGTTCGGCTACATCGCCAAGGGTGTAGCCCTGGCCGTGGTCGGCCTGCTCTTCGTGCTGGCCAGCCTGCACTCCTCGGCCGACGAATCCACCGGGCTCGACGGTGCCCTGCGCACCCTGAAGGACGCACCGTTCGGGGTCGTCGCCCTTGTCGTCGTCGCCTTGGGCTTCGTGTCGTTCGCGGTCTACTCGTTCGCCCGCGCGCGCTACGCGAAGGTCTGACCGGCGGCTCGAGACGGCGCGAGACCGGGGCGTGGCTGAACGGCCACAAAACAGCCCTCAGAGAGCGCTCGACGGCACTGTTCGTGGCGGATAGGCCACACTCTGCACAGCGCTGAGGGGCCCGGCCGGTCAGGCCACCCGGTCGTCGGCGCGACGGAGGTAGAGCCACGCGAGGATCGCGCAGGTCAGGCCGTTGAGGAAGCCGACGACGACGTCGGACAGGTGGTGCATCCCGCGGTACAGCCGGGCATACGCGACGAGGAACGGGATGACTAGGCAGATCACGGTGAGCACCCGGCGCAGCACCGGGTTGGAGATCCGCTGGCACATCGCGGCCAGCGTGAAGTAGAGGGCGGTCGACGCCCCGACATGGCCGCTGGGGTAGGACGACGTGGGCGGCGCGGGGTCGAGGTGCTCGACCTCCGGACGAGCGCGGCCGGTGACCGCTGTGGCGACGACGAAGACCGTCGCCTGCACCGCGATGGCGATGAGGGGGACGATCGCGACCCACCACTGCTTGGTCAGGAACCAGATGAGCCCGACCATGACGACGCAGACACCGATGACGATCTCCGTGTTGCCGATATGCGACCACACGCCGGTGATGTTGTCCCACAACGGAGTTCGGCCGTTCTGCAGATCCTGGTTGATGACGCTCTCGCTCTGAAGGCTGCCGAGCGGCCCCTCGATGATCTTGCCCACACCGACGATGAGCAGCCAGAGGACGACGGCCGGCAGGAGGACGCGCAGAGCGAGGTCGCGCAGAGCCTCGCCGACGCGGGGCTTCGAGGGGTCGTCGGTGTAGCGGGTGAGAAAGGCCATGGTCACTGTTCCTTCGGGGTGGGCGAGGGGCCGGGAGACGCGCCGACGGGCTCGGCCCGGCGCGGGGACCGGTTCGAGTGGTCGGCGGGTCGGGGGTCGGGGGTGTCCGGCCGCTCGCTCGGGTGGGCGGGGTTCCAGCCGCGGAAGCCGGCGTAGGACGCCAGCACCAGACCCGAGCCCAGCAGGACGCCCGCGGTGACGTCCGAGGGGAAGTGCACGCCCAGGAAGAGCCGGTCAAGGGCGGTGAGGACGACCACGACGGCGGCGGCGGTGACCACCCCCATCTTCGCGACGGGGTTGGCCAGCACCGGCCAGACCACCACGGTGACGGCCGTCGCGGCGGCTGCCGTGTTGGCGGCGTGTCCGGAGGGGAAGCTGTATCCGGGTGCGTGGGAGACCGCGTCCTCGACCACCGGGC
>JALZBI010000157.1 GCA_030947565.1 Actinomycetota bacterium | reverse complement strand
CACCTTGGTCGTCACGCCGGGCGCCTCGTCGCCGTCGTCGGAGCCGCCTCCCGAGCGGCGCCGGCGGCGGGTGCGGCGGCGGCTCGAGGAGCTGCCCTCCTCATGGTCGCCGCCGGCAGCGGCGTCAATGCCGGGCTGAGCACCCGAGTCGTCACCGCCCGCGTCGGTGTAGTCGTTCGTGCCTGAAGGGGCGGTGGCGTCGGACCCGCCGGAGTCGCCGGAGTCGCCGGAGTCGCCGGAGTCGCCCGAGTCGCCCGAGCGGCCGCGCCGGCCCTTGCCGCCCCGACGGCGCCGGCGGCGCGGTGAGCCGCCCGCGTCAGAACCCTGGGTGGAGTCCTCGGGGTCGACGGCGTCGTGGTCGTCGGCGTCGGCCTCGGCGTCGAGGTCAGTGAGGTCAGTGAGGTCAGTGAGGTCAGCGTCAGTGAGGTCAGCGTCAGTGTCGGCGAGGTCAGCGGTGGTCACGCTCCGGGCGACCTCAACCGGGCCGGTGACGCCCGGGGCGTCGGCCTCGGTGTCAGCGGGGACCGGAGCGGCGGCCGATGAGCCTCGGCGCCGGTTGGGGGACGAGGTGGGGGAGGACGCCCGGCGACGCCGGGAGACCGGAGCCTGGAAGAGCGGGACGACACCGGAGCCAGGCGGGGGCCCGTCACCCGCGCCCTCGGCCGGGCCAGGGGTATCCGGGGTATCCGGGGTATCCGAGGTCTCCGGGGTATGCACCGTCACCGGAGTCGCATCCGTCTCAGGGAACGGCTGCAGGGGGGCCATCGGCGCCGGCAGCTCCAGGGCGTCGAACCGCAGGGCCTCCTCGTCGACCAACGAGACCGCGTCGGCCGAGGTGTCCGAGGTGTCCGACGGGGTGGACGGGGCGGACGCGGCATCCGCGGGCGGCTCCATCGGGGCCGGGGTCTCGGTGGCGCTCGTCGCGCGGCGGCTACGGGAGGTCTTGGTGGCCTTCTTGGCCGTGGAGCTGGCGGCCGGGACCTCAAGCGCGACGGCGGCCTTCTTGGCGCTGGCGGTCTTGCGGGCGGCCCGCTTCCGCGGGGCCGCAGCGGTGTCCGGGTCCGGAAGGGCTTCGGCGGCTGGCGGCGTCCCAGCGTCGTCGACGGGCTCAGGAGCGGCGGCCGCCGCGGCAGCCTTACGGGGGGCACGCTTCCGGGCGGCCTTCTTGGCCGGGGGCGCCGCGCCGAGTGTGGTGGTGTCCGGCCCGTCGGACTGGTCCGGCCGGTCGTTCTCGTACTGAGGTCTGGTGGTCAGGGTGGTGTCCTCGGAGGCCATCCGGCGTTCCTCTCCGTCTCCACGAGAGGCGCCACACCGGCCCTGCCGGGCCCATCTCTCGTGTGCGGTTCTGCGTCGTCGTCACCGCGGCGCGGTGGGACGGAAGTCGTCGTGCTACACCTGCGTCGGCTCGCGGACTGCGCGGCACCGGCTCAGCTGCCGTCGGCCTTCTTGTCGGTGACCAGTGGATCAGCCACCTCCGCCTCTTCGTCCTTCAGCGGACCCTGCGCCAGCCGCGTCACGAGAGGTGAGGTCGGCGGCACCAGATCGGCGACGGAACGCAGTGCGGTCAGAATGTCGTCGGGGCGTACGGCCGGTGTGGTGTGCCGTACGACCAACCGAATTATCGCACACCCGGGGTCTCCACCCGGCATCGCCCCTGGCGGCAGAGCCGTCTCGGTCTCGCCGTGCGTGACCGTCATGGCCACGATCGCCGACCGCGCGTCGAAGGTGCGCGGGCCGGTCTTGAAGGTGCGGGTGACCTCGGCGTGCTCGCGCGCGAGAAGCGCGTCGACGGCCCTCTGGAGGGTGTCCCGGTCCACGTCGCGGAACGCGATGACCCATTCGCTGGCCTGCAGCCGGTCGGCCAAGGAGCCCGGGCCGGCCTCCACGACCTCCAGCACGTCGAGCCCCTCGGGGAGCGCCTCGTCGAGCGCCACCCGCACCGCGTCGGGGTCGACCCGCTGCATGACGCTGATCTCGACGTACTCGGCCTCGCTGGCCGTCCCGGTGGGGGCGGCGTTGGCGTACGAGATGCGCGGGTGGGGGTGGAACCCGGCGCTGAACGCCATCGGCACATCGGCGCGGCGAAGGGCCCGCTCGAGCGCGCGCTGGAAGTCCCGGGTCGAGGAGAACCGGAGCCGGCCCCGTTTGGCGTACCGCAGGCGCAGCTTCTGCACGGCCGGTGCCGGAGCCGGACCTTCGGGTACGCGTCGGTCGGGCATGGCGGGCAGGCTACCGGGACGGGTGTGCTGGGCCTCAGATCGCGGTGATCTCCTCCTCGCTGGTGGCCCGTGGGGTGAGACCCGCGAACACCGGGGGCGGCTCACGCCACACGTCGGGCAGCGTGCCCTCGGCGGCCTGCTGGATCGCCCGGACGATGCGGTCACTGGTCAGTGGCATGTCGACGTGGCGGATCCCGAGGTGGCTGAGCGCGTCGATGACGGCGTTGTGCACGGCGGGAGTGGACCCCACGGTTGCCGACTCACCGATTCCTTTAGCGCCCAGGGGGTTGACCGGTGTCAGGGTCTCGGTGTTGGAGACGGTGAAGCTCGGCATCTCGGCGGCCGACGGGATGCCGTAGTCGGCGAACGTCGCGGTGACCGGGTTGCCGTCGTCGTCGTAGCGGAAGTGCTCCCAGAGCGCCTGCGACATGCCTTGGGCGATGCCCCCGTGCTGCTGGCCATGCACGATGAGCGGGTTGACGATGCGGCCGGCGTCGTCCACGGCGATGTGGTCCAACGGCGTGACGAGGCCGGTCTCGGTGTCGACCTCGACCACCGAGACGTGGGCCCCGAACGGGAAGGTCGCGTGACCCGGCGCGAAGTCGTGCTCCGCCCGGAGAGGCTCGCCGTCCGCCTCGGCTCGCGTCGCGACCTCGGCCCACCCGACCGACCGGTCGGGCACCCCGACCACGGCAAACCGGCCGGTCCTGAGCTCGATGTCCGCGGCATCGGCCTCGAGCAGGGCGCCTGCGAGCCGGCGGGCCCGGTCGAGGACGATGCCGGCCGCCCCCACGACGGCGGAGCCGCCGAGCTGGAGCGACCGCGACCCTCCGGTGCCGGAGCCCCGGGGCACGATCGCGGTGTCGGACTGCTCGAACCGGATCTGGTCCATGGGGATCTCGAACCGGTCGGCGACGAGCATGGCGAACGACGTCGCGTGGCCCTGGCCGTGGCTCGACGTGCCGGCCCGCACCGTGACCGTGCCATCGTCGGCGACCTCGACCACGCCCAGCTCCCCGGCGCCACCACCCGTCGTCTCCGCATACACCGCGATGCCGATGCCCAGCTGGCGCACGTCGCCCCGCGCGCGGCGGGCGGCCTGCTCGGCCCGTAGGGCGTCATAGTCCGAGATCCTCAGCGCCTCGCGCAGCGGCAGGTCGTAGTCGCCCGAGTCGTAGCGCATCCCGGTGCGGGTCGTGTAGGGAAACACGTCGGGCGGGATGAGGTTGCGCCGGCGGATCTCGAGGGGGTCGAGGTCGAGCTCGTCAGCGGCGAGGTCGACCAGTCGCTCGAGCATCGCGGCCGCCTCAGGCCGCCCCGCACCGCGGAAGGCCCCGACCGGCGCTGTGTTGGTGAGAGCGGCGAGCCCGGCGTAGTCCAGCCGGGGGATCTCGTAGACGCCCTGCGCCATGATGTAGGTCGTCGAGTACGCGAAGCTGCCACCGAAGCCGGCATACGCCCCGCAGTCGCCGATGATCCGGCAGCGCAGCCCGGTGAAGCGCCCCTCCCGGGTGAGCCCGAGCTCGACGTAGTCGACCTGGCTGCGGCCCTGCATCGAGAGCATCGCCTCGGACCGCGTCTCGACGAACTTGACCGGTCGCCCCAGCCGGCGGGCGACTGCGACGGCGACCTGCTGCTCGGCCGGCACACCGGCCTTGCCGCCGAACGCCCCACCGACGTGTGGTGCGATCACCCTCACCCGGTCGGTGTCGAGCCCGAAGGAGCGGGCGATGCTCGCCCGGGCGCCGTGCGGCATCTGGGTGGCGATATAGACGGTGAGGTCGAAGCGGTCGTCCGACCCGGCGACCTCGGCGCCGTCCGTGGGGAGGACGAGGATGGCGTTGCCCTCCATGGGCGCGACGGCGAGCCTGGGGTTCTCCATGCGCAGCCGCACCACGACCTCGGCGTCGTCCAGGACGTCACCGGCGCCCTCCGGTTCACGTTCGCCACCCGCGACGTTGCCCGCCACCTTTTCGAACTGCTGCGGCGCACCCGGCTGCAGCGCTGCCTCCATGTCGACGACGACGGGGAGCGGGGCGTAGGTGACGTCGACGAGCTCGACGGCGTCGACGGCCTGGGCTCGCGACTCGGCCACGACGACGGCGACGGCCTCACCCACGAACCGGACCCGGTCGACGGCGAGCGGCGGCCGACGGCAGAGGGGGTTGACGTCCATGAGCAGGAAGCCCGCCTTGAGGCCGAGGTCGGACGCGGTGAAGACGCCCGCGACGCCCGGCGCGGCGCGTGCGGTCTCGACGTCGTCGACGGTGAACGTCGCGTGCGCGAACGGGCTCCGCACGAACGCGGCATGGAGCACACCCTCCACGGCGATGTCGTCGACGTAGTCGCCTCGACCCCGGACGAGGTCCGGATCCTCGACGCGCGGAACCTCGTTGCCCAGCAGTGATCCGGCCACCCTCGCGACGATATGCCCGGAGGCACCCGGTCGGTGTCCGCAAACACCGCGGATCAGCGGGGGGTCTGCTCCCCGTCTTCTGCGGCGGCGGCCGCTGCGCGCTCGGCCTTCCGGGCGGCGCTCGCCGTGCGGATCGCGTCGCGGCGCTCCTGGTCGTCCATCTCGTCGGCCGCCTCGAGGGTCGGCGCCGTGCCGCCCAGCCGGGCAGGCTGGAACGCGAGCTCCGCTCCGGTCATCGGTTCGTAGGACTCCTGCAGGGTGTGCAGCATGGTGCTCATCACGTCGTGGATCTTGGCGGTCGCGTCGTCGACGCTCTCGCCGGGCGCCACCGGCATGAGCTCTCCCACGGCCATGCTGATGGGCACGTCGGTGCGCCCGAGCCGCTTGGGGTGGCCCTTGGTCCACACGCGCTGCGACCCCCAGATGACCACGGGGAGCATGGGGACGCCCGCCTCCTGGGCCATCCGCGCGGCGCCGTTCTTGAACGCCTTGAGCTCGAACGAGCGCGAGATGGTGGCCTCGGGGAAGACGCCGACGATCTCGCCGTCGCGAAGGTATCGGACGGCCTGCCCGTAGGACGCCGCCCCCGCGGAACGGTCGACGGGGATGTGCTTCATGGCCCGCATGAGGGGTCCGCTCACCCTGTGGGTGAAGACGCTCTCCTTGGCCATGAACCGGACGAACCGCCGGGCCGGCCACGCGGCATACCCGGCGTAGGTGAAGTCCATGTAGCCGGTGTGGTTGACGACCATGACCGCGCCGCCGGAGCGTGGCACGTGCTCCGCGCCGGCGACGGTGAACCGCAGGCCCTGTGCGGCGAAGACTCCGCGGGCGGTCGCGATGACGACCGAGTAGACCGGCTCCATGACGACAACCTACGGGACGACAACCCTGGCGACCACCGGCGAGGGACCGTCACTCGCGGGGCGGCTCGTCGGCGGCGATCCCGCCCAGGATGCGGCGCAGGTGGGCGCGGTCGCGGACGGAGAGCGACCCGAAGGCCTCGTCCGCCGCCTCGGCCTGCGACCGGTGGATGTCGGCGACGGTGCCGTGGCCGGCCGCGGTCAGCTCGACGAGCACCGCCCGACGGTCGCTGGGGTCGGGAACGCGAGTCACCAGGCCCCGCTCGACGAGTCCGTCGACCACCTCGGTCGCCGACCGCGGGGCGATCCGCAGCCGCTCGGCGAGGTCGGAAAGGCGGAGCCCCGGCCTCAGGGCGACGACCAGCAGAGCCCTCCCCTGGTGCGGGGAGAGGTCCCAGGGCGCCAGCCCGTCACGCCAGACGCGCCGCAGCCGGCGAGCCGTCGCGGTGACGAGGTCGGCGAGGGAGGGGTCATCGTCGCCGGGGGTCCGGGAATGCACACCGACAGCCTAGCGTTAGCGATGTAGCCTCATAGTGAGGTAACCTCTTTATCTGCTTCCCTCGGACGAAAGATCCGATGCCCATGGCCCGCACCTCCACTACCTTCACCGACCAACAACCGCCGCGAGGCGGCTACCCCGGCCGAGG
>JALZBI010000156.1 GCA_030947565.1 Actinomycetota bacterium | reverse complement strand
AGCCGTGTTCGCCGGCGACCACGGTGTGCACGCCCAGGGCGTCACCCCGTGGCCGCAGGAGGTCACGGTCCAGATGGTCGCCAACGTGTGCGCCGGAGGGGCCGTCGTCAACGCGCTCGCCGGGCAGGTCGGAGCCGACGTGTGCGTGGTCGACGTGGGGGTCGCCGGCCACCTTGCGCCGCACGACAGCCTGGTGAGCGCCTCGGTCGCCAGGGGCACGGCCGATCTCAGCAGTAGACCGGCGATGACGACCGACCAGTGTCGGGAGGCGCTGCAGGTCGGGGCGGACACGGCGGGGCGCCTGGTCGACCGGGGTTACCGGATGCTCGTCACCGGCGACCTCGGGCTGGCCAACACCACGGCGTCAGCGGCCATCGTCGTCGCGCTCACGGGCCGGGACGCCGCTGAGGTCACCGGTCGAGGCGCCGGCGCCGACGACTTGATGCTGCAGCACAAGCAGGAGATCGTGCGGTCGGCCGTGGGGCGCCTTGCGGGGTCACCGGAGGACCGCGACGGCCTGGACGTGTTGGCCGAGGTGGGCGGGTTCGAGCACGCCGCGCTCGCGGGGTTCGTGCTGGCGGCCGCGGCCCGGCGCATACCGGTGCTCCTCGACGGGGTGATCGCCTGCTCCGCCGCCCTCGCCGCCGTTCGTATCGCGCCCGGCGCACTGGCGTACGTCATCGCCGGACACCGCTCGCAGGAGCCGGGAGCGTCGGTGGCCCTGACGGCCATGGGCCTCGATCCGCTGGTCGACCTGGGGCTCCGGTTGGGGGAGGGCTCGGGCGCGCTCCTCGCGGTGCCGATCGTCCAGGCGGCGGCCCGGCTGCTGCACGAGGTGGCGACGTTCGACTCGGCGGGAGTCTCCGAGGGGTGACGGCGAACGGCCGGCCGCACCCGAGGTGCGACCGGCCGCCTGGTTGGTCCGAGGCCCGCGTCAGGGGTGGTTGACCGCCATAACCAGGGCCGGAAGCAACGTCGCTGCGTCGGGCGTGCCCAACCCGGTGACCGGGTCCCACCCGGTGGTCGCCGGGAACCCCGGCACCGACGCGACCCGGTGGTTGTCCCCGAGTGTCACGTCGTAGAAGTCGGTGCCGTAGGACGTGGGGTTGGCCGCCAGCCGGTAGAGCGCTGGGTTGATCAGACCGAGTCCTTGACCACCGTTGAGCTGGTCGGCCAGAGCCACCAGTCCGGCCCACTCCGGGCTCGACAGCGAGGTGCCGCCGATGTCGTACCACCCGGTGCTGCAGTTGGTCGTGCTGCCCGCCGGGCACTTGAGGCCGCCGGCGCCGTCCGGGGGCAGGCTGACGTAGACCAGTGCGCCGGTGGCCGGGCTGGCCTGCAGGGCGATGTCCGGCACACCGCGCGAGCTCGCCGGGATCGGCGTCGAGCCCGCCGGCAGGACGGACTGGTAGTCGGGGCGAGCGAAGACGTGGCTGAAGCCGCCGCCGGAGCCGCTCCAGGCGACCTCCGCCGCGTCGGGGTTAGTGCTGCAGGGAGCCGGCGGGTGGATGCTGTCGACCCGGCGCGTCGTCCTGGCCTCTGCGTCGGTGCACAGGTTCGTGCCTCCGACGCTCGTGACCAGCGGGTCGGACGCCGGCCAGCCCACGGTCGGGTAGGGGAACACCGGGCCGGCGTTCGGGCCGCCGACCGGAGACTTGCTGGTGTTGGAGCTGCCGCCGTCACCCGACGACGCCAGCACGGTGACGTGGTTCTGGGCGGCGGAGATGAACGCGTGGCGCAGGTTGAGCAGGGACTGAGTGCTGCCGAAAGCCTCCTCGGCCGTGCCGAAGCTCTGCGTGATGACCTGTGCGAGATGGTGGTCGACGACGTACTGCTCGGCGTTCATCATCTGCGGCAGGCCCTGGACGCCGAGGGTCTCGGAGACCGGCGTCGTGACGAGCAGGATGTTGGCTCCGGGCGCCATCGCGTGCGCGGTCTCCACGTCGAGCGCGACCTCGAGGGCCCAGGCCGACTTGTCCTGCAGCCCGGTGCCCTTGGACTTGCTGGGCGGGGCCTTCGTGGCGTTCGAGCCCTGCACCGACAGCTGGCTGAAGGTCGGCATGTTGGCGGCGCAGGCCACGCCTTCCTCACCGCACATGGGCTGCAGCCCGAACGCCTGGTCGTAGACATGCAGGTCGTGCGCCATGGTGTCGCTGCCGTGGGCGTCGACGATGGCGATCGTGATGCCTCGGCCGGTCACGCCGCTCGCATACAGCGGGTTAACGTTGTAGGCCGCGTGGGTCGAGGCGGGGGTGAAGCACCGCCGGCCGACCGAGTAGCACTGCGCCTCGGTGGGAGGGGTCTCGGATGCGGCGACCTGGAGGTAGTCGGAGACCGCCGGGGTGACGGCAGGGTAGGCGGGGCCGGAAGCGGTGCCAGCGGCCGTGGATGGGGCCAGGGCGAAGGCCGCGGTCGCGGCCGCTGCTCCGGTGAACGCGACGGCGCCGACGATGCGGCGGTGAGCCAAGATCTTCATGCTGCTCCAACTGGTGGGACGGACCCCGAGGCTGACCAGTCAGGGATAGTCGCCGGCCGGCGGTTGCGCGAGTCGAGACGGGCGATTCACGGCGAACTCCCAGGAAGCTGCGCGTAGCCGGCGCGGACGCACTTCTAGACGTAGACCTGGGCGGGGCCACCGGGGTCGGTGAACCCCAGGTAGGGATGCAGCACCCGACGGACCGATGCGGCGTGGCGCCCGGTCTCGCGGTCAGCCCGCGGCACCGGGCACCTGCTGGGCGTTGGGGGCGGCGGTCGCGTTGTCGGCGGTGGTCGCGTTGTCGGAGTTGTCGGAGTTGTCGCTGACCCACATCCCGGTCAGCCCACGGAAGTGCGCCATGAAGCGTTCGTGCTCGTGCTCCGGGTAGGTCGCCTCGACGGTCTCGCGCAGCAGCCGGTCGAAGTCGGGGCCCGAGACCCAGTCGTGGACCTGCTCCGGCAGGTGGGGGAGGTTCTCCTCGCACCACTGCCAGTAGCGGTCGGTCGTGAAGTGCTCGTTGGCCAGAGCCAGGTAGGCCGCGATCTTGGCGTCGTAGCTGAGTGACCGGTCGTCCGCGACGGCGAAGTAGCGGTCGGTATGCAGGTCGACACTCGTCGAGCGGCGGGTCACCAGGGTGTAGACCGACCACCGCACGAGGGCAGTGATGGCCCACGGGAAGTAGTAGTGCAGGGAGGTGACCGCGACGTCGGGGCAGGCGTTGGCGTAGTCGATGGGGTAGACCTCGTCGCCGGTCACCAGCATCTCGGCCGAGTTGAACTCCCAGCCGAAGAAGGCGTTGATGATCTTGCTGATGGCCTCGCACTCCCGGCCGGCCTTGGGCGACAGGAAGTCGTGCGACACGGCATACCGAGCGTGCATGGGCTCGTCCGGCCGGAAGTCCATGACCATCGTCTCGGGCCCGATGGACAGGGCGCGGGCGAACTTCTCGTACTCGACGGTCGCCTGGAGGTGCATGAGCATCTCGCCGGACTCGTCGTAGGCTTGGTGCAGGTCGTCCTGGTTGTCGACCCGCGAGACGCCGCGCCAGCCGCCGCCGTCGAACGGCTTCATGTAGAGCGGGTAGCCGAGGTCCGCCGCGATGGCGTCGAGGTCGAAGGACTGGTTGTACTTCGCGGACGTGTAGGCCCACCGGACGTTGTCGAGGGGGTTCTTGTAGGGCACGAGCACGGTGCGCGGGATTTTCAGGCCCAGGCGCACCATCGCGCAGTAGGCGCTGTGCTTCTCCATGGACTGGAAGGTGAAGGGGCTGTTGAGCAGGTAGGTGCCGTCCATCAGCGCGGCCTTCTTGAGCCACTCGCGCGGGTGGTAGTACCAGTAGGCCAGCCGGTCGATGACGAGGTCGGCGCGCACCGGGTCGGTCAGCTCGAAGGGCTCGATGGTGAGGCGCTCCGACCTCATCTCGTGCACCTTGCCCGCGCCGTCGGTCACGGGGCCCACCCGGCGCAAGATCGCCTCGAACGCCTGCGGCCAGTCCTCCTCGGCCCCGAGCAGCAGTCCGATGAGGTGACGGGAACGGTCGGCCACAGGGCCCTCCTGGCGGTCGCTGGGGCACACGCTCGGTTTCTGCGTGGGGAGCGACCCCGACCGTATCGGCCCGCGCGCGCGATGGACAGCGGATCTGGCGCCCGGGCCGGCAACGCATTCGGAGGCGTCGAGCGGGACTGTTCACCTCCACGACGCGTGTTGGTCACAGAGCAGGTCACGTCCGGCGGGTAGAACTGCTCTCAGCAGCGCGCAGCACCCGAAGACCTTGAGGCAAAGGTGAGACCCGGCCAAGTATGAGTTGGCCGGGTCTCGGTGTGTCCGGGCGCTGACGAGTCCGAACGTCGACCAGCGCGCCCGGCATCCGCCCCATGTTCGTGGCGTTCGGCGTGTCGGCGTGACACGCCGATGACGGATCTTCGGGGCGCGCACTGTTCGGCCGGTTGCGCATGGCCATCCAGCGTCCGACTGCTGATCGGTGCGCGTGCGGCAGATCGGTGTGCCCTTCGTTAGCACCGTCGCGGCACTACGCTCCGGTGAATGGCCGACGCGTACTACGACCTCGGCGCCTTCCACCGCCCGGTGCGGACGCGGTCGGACGCGGCACAGACCTGGTTCGACCGCGGGCTGGTGTGGGCGTACGCGTTCAACCACGAGGAGGCGGTCGCCTGCTTCGAACGCGCGCTGCAGCATGACCCGGACCTGTGGGAGGCGCACTGGGGCATCGCGTATGCGGTCGGCCCCAACTACAACAAGGGCTGGGAGGCGTTCGACCCGGTCGACCTACCGGCCAGCCTGGCCCGGGCCAACGCCGAGCTCGACCTCGCCCGTGCCGCGATCGAGCGGCGGGGACCGGGTGGCGAGGGCGCGAACGGTGCGCTGCCGGTCGGTCTCGTCCCCGCCCTGACGAAGCGGTATGCCGGTGTGCGGCCGGAGGATCCCGACAGCTGGCCGGCGGGGCACGCGGCATACGCCGACGCCATGGCCGCGCTGGCGACGGAACATGGCGAGGACCTCGACGTGCTCGCCCTCGCGGCCGACGCACTCGTCAACGTGACCGCCTGGGCGCTATGGGACCCACTCACCGGACAACCGGCTCCCGGCTCCCGGGCGCTCGAGGCGGAGCGGCTCCTCGACACCGCGCTGACGCTGCCCGCCGGCTCCCGGCACCCGTTCGTCCTGCACCTGCACATCCACCTGCTGGAGATGTCGGAGCGACCCGAGTCGGCTCTGTCGAGTGCCGACCGGCTGCGGGGACTCGTCCCGGACGCCGGGCACCTGCAGCACATGCCGAGCCACATCGACGTGCTGTGCGGTGACTACCACGCCGCCATCGCGGCGAACCAGGCTGCGGTACAAGCGGATCGGCGTTTCGTCGACCGCTCGGGGCCGTTCAACTTCTACTCCCTCTACCGGGCTCACGACCTGCACTTCATCGTCTACGCCGCGATGTTCCTCGGCCGCTACCAGGACGCGATGTCAGCGGCGGACGAGCTCGGCGCTCAGCTCACCCAGCAGCTGCTGTCGGTCGAGAGCCCGCCCATGGCTGACTGGCTCGAGGCCTTCGTGCCGTTACGGACCCACGTGCTGGTGCGGTTCGGTAGGTGGGCCGAGCTGGCCGCGGCACCGCTGCCCGACGACGAGGAGCTCTACTGCACGACGACGGCCATGGTTCACTACGGCCGGGCGGTCGCCCACGCTGCGCTGGATGACGTCGCGGCCGCGACCGTGGACCGCGGGGCCTTCGTCCGGGCGGTCGGCCGGGTACCCACCACCCGCTTCCTTTTCAACAACACCGCCCTCGACATCCTTGCCATCGCCGGCGCCATGCTCGACGGCGAGATCGCCTACCGCCAGGGGCGGTTCGACGAGGGCTTTGTCCACCTGCGGAGGGCCATCGCCCTCGACGACGGCCTGCCTTACGACGAGCCGTGGGGGTGGATGCAGCCGACGCGACACGCCTACGGCGCACTGCTGCTCGAACAGGGTCGGGTGGCCGAGGCGGCCGAGGTGTATGCCGCGGACCTCGGCCTCGACCCCACGGTCAGCCGGTCGGTCCACCACCCGGGTAACGTCTGGAGCCTGCACGGCTACCACGAGTGCCTCGTCCGCCTCGATCGCCGCGACGAGGCGCGGATCATCGCCCAGCAGCTGGCCGTCGCGTCGGCCC
>JALZBI010000018.1 GCA_030947565.1 Actinomycetota bacterium | reverse complement strand
GGCGTCGGCCAGGTGAGCCAATCTCATGCGTCATGCGCGGGCGAGCGGCCATCATTGGCCACCGGTGATGCCTCCAGCGCGGACCGATGAGGGAGCTCCTATGGGTGACGGCCTGTCTCGCCGGACTGTGCTGCGTGGTGTGGCCGCATCGGCCGTCGCGGGCGGGGTTGCGGCGGCCTCGCCCGCATCAGCGACCGCGGCGCCCAGGGGTGGTCCGACGGCGTCGTCCGGCGACTGGGGAGCGTTCGACGCGGCGGTAGGGGCCGCGTTCGACCAGCTGAACAACGTCGGTGGGGCGGTGGCGGTGGTCAGTGCTGACGCGGTGCTGCACACCAAGACCTTCGGGGTGCGCAGCCTCAGGGGCCGCAAGCCGGTGACCAGCGACACGCACTTCCTCGTGGCCTCCACGACGAAGTCGATGACCGCCGAGCTGGTGGCGACCTACGTCGACCAGGGGGTGTTGTCGTGGGACCAGAGGGTCGTCACCGCATACCCGGCGTTCCGCGCGCCGACCCCCTCGCTGACGGACTCGCTCCGGGTGCGGGACCTGCTCGGAATGGCCACGGGCATCGAGGCGTCGCCCGCGACGGACTTTCATCAGGGGGACCCCACCGCGGAGCAGCTGCTGCAGAGCATGGTCAACCTGCCGGTGAGGCACCCGCCGGGCACGAGCTTCTTCTACAACAACACGGTGTATGCCGTGGGCGGCTACCTGCCGCTGCTCGCGACCGGGGCCGCCCCGCGCGACCTGACGGCGGCATACGCCAACGCCATGCGCGACCGGCTGTGGCGTCCGGCGGGGATGAGCGGGACGGTGATGACGGACGACCCCCGTGGCGTGGTCGACGACTTCGCCACCGGCTACGGCCTCGACCTGCGGGCGCGACCGGTCGAGCTGCCCTACGGCCCGGTCGGCAGCTACGCCCCCGTCGGAGGGGCGCTGAGCACGGTGACCGACATGGCGGCCTACGTGCGCCTCCAGCTGCGTCACGGCCGTTCGGTGACCAGCGGCCACGTGGTCTCCGAGGCCAACCTCGCCGAATGCTGGAAGCCGCACATCACGCAGAGCACCCCAGGCCTCCCGGTGACGGTTCAGTACGCCCTGGGCTGGAGCGTCATCGACTACCCCGACGGGACGCGCCTGGTGACGCACTCCGGCGGCATCGACGGCTTCAGCTCCTACATCGCCTTCCTGCCTCAGCACGACCTGGGGGTCGTCGTCCTGACGAACATGAACCCCACGCCGACCGGACCGCAGTGGTCGGGCCAGGTGCTCAACCTCCTTGGTACCCGGCAGCTCGGGCTGGACCTCTCCGCCGGCCTGAAGCCCCTGGAGCAGGGCATCGCGGCCAGGACGGCCCTGGTCGACCTGGGAGCACAAACCCGGAAGGTGGACACCAAGAGCGTCGAGCCGTTCCTTGGCTACTACGAGGCGGGGTGGTCACTGGCCCTGCACGGACGCGACCTGTCGTTGTGCCTGGGGCCCCGGGTGTTCCCGTTGCTGCTCCTGGCCGACGGCAGCTACGTGGCGACCCAGGGCATCCTCCAGGGCATCCACGTCACGCTCGCCCGCGAGTCCGACGGCACGCCCCACCTCGAGATCGTCGGTGTCGAGACGGTGCGCCGGACGACGGGGTGAGGCGCGGGCCGGAGGCCGTGACGGGGGCGACCGTCGATCGCGGCTCGGTCATGAGCAGGATTAGTGAGGCGCATCCGAGCCCCGATCCTCAGGCTGGTCAACCCGGGCGTAGCCCGCGGTCAGCCGAACCGGTAGAGCTCGACGTGGTGCTGAACGTGTCCAGACGAGCCGTCGTGCAGTGTGCGGTTCAGGGTCTGGGCGGTCGGGCTGCCGCAGACCGGGGATCAGGCGGACCGTCCGGGCCGCCTAGGGATGACACGGTGGATTGCACCCCCTCCTAGGGGTGTGATCCACCGCCTTAAGGGGTCCGCTTGCGAGCCGCCTCGTGCGGGTCCCGCCCCTCTGACTAGAGGTACTGGCCGGTGCCTGAGGCGCCCGGACTCTGCGGGCCGCCCATCTGACCGGGTATCGCCGGCCCGGGCTGCTCCGCTGCCGGGTGACCCGGGGGGAGGGCCCGGCGCATCCCCTGCAGCTGCTGCTGCGCGGCCATCTGCTGGGCGAACAACGCCGTCTGGATGCCGTGGAAGAGCCCCTCGAGCCAGCCCACCAGCTGAGCCTGGGCGATCCGCAGCTCCGCGTCGGAGGGCGCCGTCTCCCCGAAGGGCAGGGCGATCCGGTCCAGCTCGTCCACGAGCTCGGGGGCCAGGCCGGTCTTGAGCTCCTCGATGGACCGCCGGTGGATCTCGGCCAGCCGGGCCCGGCCGGCCTCGTCGAGCGGGGCGTTGCGCACCTCGTCGAGCAAATTCTTGATCATCGACCCGAGCCGCATGACCTTGGCCGGCTGCTCGACCAGGTCGGCCGGGCTGGTGGCGCGCTCCGCGCCGCCCTCCGACGCGTCGCCGTGGTCGCCGCGGCTGTCTGCTACGCCCATCCCGTCCTGGGTGACGACGATGACCCGCTGGCCTTCGGGCGTTTCCGGCCGCTGGCCTTCTTCCGGCTGGCTGCCCTGGCTGCCCTGTTGCTGGCTCATCCGTGCATTCTGCAGCACCGCCATGGAGCCAGAGCGGCGGGAGCCCCAAGAGGCCCCCGCCGCCCAGTAGCCGCCACAGGGGCAGGGCGACACCCGAAGGGCGTCACACGGGCGGCCACCTCGACCATGATGCTGGGCCGGGCTCTTCGACGGGATAGCCCATCCGGACCGTCTTCGAGCGACTCCGGTCGCCCTTTGGGGCGAACGCGGCGGTTTCGCCCGCTTCCGGTCGGGCCCGTCAGAGGGTGAGCAGAATCTTTCCGATGTGCGTGGACGCCTCCATCTCGCGGTGGGCGGCCGCCACCTGGTCCAGGGGGTACCGGCCCTGGATGACCGGCCGCACCCGTCCCGCCGCGACGATCGGCCAGACGTGCTCGCGGACGGCCGCGACGATGGCGGCCTTCTCGCCGAGGGGCCGGGCCCGCAGCGTCGTGGCGATCAGGGCGCACCGCTTGGCCAGCATGGCCCCGAGGTCGATCTCGCCGGTCCGCCCGCCCTGGAGGCCGATGATGACGAGCCGGCCGTTGGGCGCGAGGACCGAGACGTTGCGGGCGAGGTACTTCGCGCCGATGGTGTCGAGGATGACGTCGGCGCCGTGGCCGTCGGTGGCCTCGCGCACCACCTGCTCGAAGTCCTGCTCGCGGTAGTTCACGAGGATGCTCGCCCCGAGCTCGCGGCATACGTCGAGCTTCGCGGCCGACCCGGCGGTGACCGCCACCTGCGCGCCGACCTCCCGGGCCAGCTGGATGGCCATCGTGCCAATGCCCGACGAGCCGCCGTGGACGAGCAGCACCTCGCCCGGCTGCAGGTTGGCCGTCATGAACAGGTTGGACCAGACGGTGCTGACAACCTCGGGGAGCGCAGCCGCGTCAACCAAAGACACGCCGTCGGGCACGGGAAGCAGCTGTCCCGCCGGCACGGCGACGCGCTCGGCGTAGCCCCCGCCGGTCAGCAGGGCGCACACCTCGTCGCCCACCGACCAGCCGGTCACCCCGTCGCCCAGTGCCGCGATCCGCCCGCTCACCTCGAGACCGGGGTAGGCCGATGCGCCAGGGGGCGGGTTGTAGAAGCCCTGCCGCTGCATGACGTCGGCGCGGTTGAGGCCGGCCGAGACCACGTCGACGACCACCTCATCGGCACCGGGGGAGGGCTCGGGCACCTCGTCGAGCACCAGTGCGTCAGCGTCGCCGGGGGTCGGGATCGTCACGGCTCTCATCGTCCGACCCTACGGCGGGCGGCGGCGAGTGCCTCTGGGGTGTCGACGTCGACGGCGTCCTCGGGCGCCACGATCAGTGGGCTGGTGGCCAGCGACTCCAGCAGCACCCGCGCCCGACCTCCGGCTGGGTCGTCCGGCATCGCGCGGAGCAGGGCGGTGGTCCGGTATGCCGCGAGCAGCGGGTTCGTCCGCCCCGCACCGTCGGCGGCGGCCACGGCGCCCGTCGTCGGCCGGTCGGCGAGCGCGGCAGCCAAGGGGGCGACGAGAGACCCGACGAACGGCATGTCACCGGCGACGACGACGACGAGGTCGGTGGTGACCAGGGCCAAGCCGGCGGCGACCGCGGCGAGCGGGCCACCCCCAGGTGGCGTCTCGACGGTCCAGGTCACGGGTCGACGGGTGGCTCGCTCGGGGCCGACCGCCACGACCGGCCACGACTGCGGGAGGCCGGCTAGACACGTGTCAAGGACGGTGGAGCGCCCCAGGGCCGCCCCGAGCTTGTCCGTGCCGAGCCGCTGGGACGAGCCACCACACAGGACGACCACCGTGACGGTTGTCTGCGGGTCGAGCACCGTCACAGGGCCTCAGCGACACAGGCCGTGCCGACGCGGCGGAAGCCCACCGACTCGTAGACCCGGGCGACGTCGTCGTCCTGCGCGGAGCAGAAGACCAGGCCGACGCCGTGCTCACGCGCGTCCCGCGCGAGGAGCGCGGTCAGCGCAGTGGCCAGACCCTGACGTCGGAACGCCGGCAACACGGCGACCCCGACGATCTCGGTGGCGTCGCCGCGTGGGTTGTGACTGCCTCCGCCCACCGGCCCCGCGGCCGCGTCGAACGCCCCGGCGAACACCATGAGTCCGGCCTCGATGAGGGCAGCGATGCGGGGGCCGGTCTCCGGCCGGGCGGCGGCGCTGACGTCCCGTTCAGCGGTCGACGCCTCGCCGACGGCGGTGCCCGCTGTCCCGAACCCCACCTCGACCGCCGCGCGCACCAGGGCGAGGTCGGGGTCGTCGGCCGGCACCAGGCGTACACGGCTGTCCGGCGGCGACATCGGGTCGCCCTCTAGGACCAGCAGGGGGCACTCCTCGACGGTCATCCCGACCGCCCGCGCGGTGGCGAGCAGGGACGGCGTCGTCTCGTGCACCCACTCCAGCGCGCGGGGCAGGTCGAGCTTGCGCTGCCGGGCCAGCACGGCGGTCACCTCGTCCGGGCCGATGTCGGCGGTCCGGCCGAGGGTGGGGCGGGCGTAGTAGGGCCAGCCCTCCCGGCGCACGAAGAGGGTGAGCGCCCCGTGGTCCTCCACGTCGCAGGCCGACCGCGGGGCGGTGTCGTAGTAGCGCTCGAGCACCGGGAGGACGGTCGCAGCCGCGGGTGGGGTCACGACCTCATCCTTGTGCCAAGGATCCGGCGCGACAACGTGGTTGCGGCCGCCGTCACCGCTGCCGCCAGCCGGGTCTCGTCGTCGACGCCCACCTCAGCGCTCTCGTAGGTGACGGCGAACGCGGCAGCCGGGTAACCCGCGTGGTCCAGCACGGCGGCCGCGACCGACGCGAACCCGGGGGTGACCGTGCCCTGCTCGACGGCATACCCGCGGGCCCGTACGCCGGTGAGCAGCGCTCGCAGCTGGCGCAGGGAGGTGGGGCCGGCGTCGTGCCGCCGAACGAGCGCGGTCGCCGACGGGTAGAGCGCGCGCACCTGGGGGGCCGAAGGGTGGCCAGCAGGGCCAGGCCACTGGCGGTCAGGTGCGCGGGGAGCCGCACGCCGACGTTGCTCACCAGGGACGGGCGGCGCGGCGCGCGCTCCTCGACGAGGTAGAGCACGTCGTTGCCGTGCAGCACCGCGAAGTGGGCGTTGTGGCGGAGCTCGTCGACGAGCCGGGTGAGGATCGGCCGGGCCAGGCGCTGCAACGGCGCCTGCCGCGAGTAGGCGGAACCCAGCTCGAAGGCGGCGACGCCGAGCCCATAGCGCCGCTCCTCCGGGTAGTGGGCGACGTAGCCGTGCTGCTGCAGGACCGCCAGCAGGTGATATCTCGACGAGCGGGGGAGGTCGAGGTGTCGGCTGATCGCGGCGGCGGGCAGTGGCTCGGTGTGGTGCGACAGGAGCCCCAGCACCTCAAGCGCAGCCGAGGCGGAGCGGGCGTTGGTCACAGCCGGTGGGCCGGGCCGGTGAGGGGCGCGACACCCCGAGACCCGGCCATGGTGATGACGATCCGCACCGACCGATGACGGCAGCGTCTCCTGACCTGAGTCTTGGATCAGAGACACAATCTGATGCCGGGCCGGTGCGGAGAGGGGGCCCACGGGCTGCACTGGAGCCATGACCGTGACGCAGCCGACCGTGCGCGTGACGGCTACGGCCGTCCCGGCCGCCGTCGTCGGCATCGGCCCCCTCACGCTCGCGGATGTCGTGGCGGTGGCCCGGCACGACGCACAGGTCGTCATCGACAACGCTGCGGCCGCGGAGATGCGGGCCAGCCGGGCCGTGGTCGACCGGCTCGCCGACGACAGCCGTCCGCACTACGGGATCTCGACCGGGTTCGGGGCGCTGGCCACCACGGGCATCCCGCCGGCGATGCGGGCGCAGCTGCAGCGCAGCCTCATCCGCTCGCACGCGGCCGGGTCAGGCCCGGAGGTGGAGCGCGAGGTCTCCGCTCCCTGATGCTGCTGCGCCTCTCGACCTTGGCCACCGGCCGCACCGGGGTCCGGGTCGAGGTCGCCGAGACGTATGCGTCGATGTTGAACGCGAGCATCACGCCGGTCGTGCACGAGTTCGGGTCGCTCGGCTGTTCGGGCGACCTGGCGCCCCTGGCTCACTGCGCCCTCGCGGCGACAGGCGAAGGGCGGGTACGCGACGTGGGTGGGGTCCTCATCGACGCCTCAGACGCGTTGCGGGCGGCCGGGATCGAGCCACTCGTGCTGCGCGAGAAGGAGGGTCTGGCCCTCATCAACGGGACCGACGGGATGCTGGGGATGTTGACTCTGGCCCTCGCCGACCTGCACCGGCTGGTGACCACAGCCGACGTCGCCGCCGCGATGAGCCTCGAGGGGCTGCTCGGGTCCGACGCCGTCCTCGCGCCGGACCTGCACGCCCTACGACCCCAGCCGGGCCAGGCGGACTCCGCGGAGAACATGCGAGCAGTGATGCGCCAGAACGAGATTCGCGAGTCGCACCGCACCGAGGCGTGCACCCGCGTGCAGGACGCATACTCCCTGCGCTGTGCCCCCCAGGTCGCCGGCGCCTTCCGCGACACCCTCGACCACGCGGCCCGTGTCGCTGGGTGGGAGCTGGCGTCCGCGGTGGACAACCCCGTCGTCACGCCTGATGGTCGGGTCGAGTCCAACGGCAACTTCCATGGCGCTCCGGTGGCCTACGTCCTCGACTTTCTCGCGATCGTGGTCGCCGACCTGGCAAGCATCTCCGAGCGGCGCACGGACCGCTTCCTCGACGTGGCGCGGAACAACGGGCTGCCGCCGTTCCTCGCGGGCGACCCTGGGGTGGACTCAGGACACATGATCGCGCAGTACACCCAGGCCGCCGTCGTCTCCGAGCTGAAGCGCCTGGCCGCGCCCGCCAGTGTCGACTCCATCCCGAGCAGCGCCATGCAGGAGGACCACGTCTCGATGGGCTGGTCGGCCGCGCGCAAGCTGCGCCGGGCGGTCGACGGGCTGACCCGGGTGCTGGCGATCGAGGTCCTCACCGCCGCCCGGGGCCTCGACCTGCGTGCGCCGCTCCGCCCGGCGCCGGCGACGGCCGCCGTCGTCGCGGCGCTGCGGGAGACGGTTCCCGGCCCGGGACCCGACCGCTACCTCGCGCCGGAGATCGAGGCCGCCGTCGACCTCGTCGCCTCCGGCGGTGTCGTCCGGGCCGCCGAGTCGGTCACCGGCCCCCTCGCCTAACCCCCAACACACTGAACAACCCCCCGCACACCGAAAATACCCGACCGAACTCACGTGTCTGCTGGTTTCGACCGGCCAGGACGTCGAAAACCGACAACAACGTGAGTCCGGTCGATGATGGAAAGGCTTGACATGGAAGGCGCTCGTCCCGTCCGTGCCCCGCGCGGTACGACCCTGACCGCCCGGCAGTGGACCACCGAGGCGCCCCTACGGATGCTGAGGAACAACCTCGACCCCGAGGTGGCCGAGCGTCCCGACGACCTCGTCGTCTACGGCGGCACGGGGCGGGCGGCCCGCGGCTGGCGCTCGTTCGACGCGATGGTGCGCACCCTGACGACGCTGGCGCCCGACGAGACGATGCTCGTCCAGTCGGGCCGGCCGGTGGGGGTCATGCGCACCCACGAGTGGGCACCGCGGGTGCTCATCGCCAACAGCAACCTCGTGCCCGACTGGGCCACCTGGCCGGAGTTCCGGCGGCTGGAGCACCTCGGTCTGACGATGTACGGCCAGATGACCGCCGGGTCATGGATCTACATCGGCACCCAGGGCATCGTCCAGGGCACCTACGAGACGTTCGCGGCCGTGGCGGAGAAGCGGTTCAACGGCACCCTCGCCGGCACGCTCACCCTGACCGGAGGGTGCGGCGGAATGGGCGGGGCGCAGCCGATCGCGGTGACCCTCAACGACGGGGTATGCCTCGTCGTCGACGTCGACGGGGCTCGCCTCCAGCGCCGGGTCGAGCACCGCTACCTCGACGCGGTGGCCGACGACCTGGACGACGCGGTGGCCAAGGCCGTCGACGCGAAAACGAGCCGTCGGGCCTACAGCGTGGGGGTGGTCGGCAACGCCGCTGAGGTGTTCCCCGAGCTGCTGCGCCGGGGCGTCGAGATCGACATCGTCACCGACCAGACCTCCGCACACGACCCGCTGTCCTACCTGCCCGACGGCGTCTCGGTCGAGGAGTGGCACGGCTACGCCGAGCGCAAGCCCGAGGAGTTCACCGACCGCGCCCGGGAGTCGATGGCGCGCCACGTCGAGGCCATGGTGGGGTTCATGGACCGGGGCGCCGAGGTCTTCGACTACGGCAACTCGATCCGCGACGAGGCGCGCCAGGGCGGCTACGGCCGGGCCTTCGACTTCCCCGGCTTCGTCCCCGGCCCACATCCGGCCGCTGTTCTGCGAGGGCAAGGGACCGTTCCGCTGGGTCGTCCTCTCCGGTGACCCGAAGGACATCGACACGACCGACCGGGCCGTCATGGACCTGTCCCGGACAACGACCGGCTTCAGAAGTGGATGCTCGGCGCCCGGGAGAAGATCGCGTTCCAGGGCCTGCCGGCGCGGATCTGCTGGCTCGGCTACGGGGAGCGAGACCGGGCCGGGCTGGCGTTCAACGACCTCGTCGCGTCCGGTGCGGTGAGTGCGCCCATCGTCATCGGCCGCGACCACCTCGACTGTGGTTCGGTTGCCAGTCCTTACCGGGAGACCGAGTCGATGCTCGACGGGTCGGACGCCATCGCGGACTGGCCGCTGCTCAACGCGCTCGTCAACACCTCGTCCGGCGCGTCGTGGGTCTCGATCCACCACGGCGGGGGCGCGGCATGGGCCGGTCGATCCACGCCGGACAGGTGTCTCTGGCCGACGGGACCCCGCTGGCCGCCGAGAAGCTGGCCCGGGTCTTGACCAACGACCCGGGATGGGCGTCATCCGGCACGTCGACGCGGGCTACGACCTCGCGGAGGAGGTGGCCGAACAGCGCGGGGTGCGGGTACCGATGCGCGAGGGTGCCGACCACACGGGGCCTTTCAGTCGCTGATGTCCGCGAGCCGAGCGTCGAGCACCCGCACGAAGTCGTCGGCCTGTGCGGTCATGGCCACCCCGTGAGCCCCACCGCCGAGGGACACGGTGCGGCCGGCGATGTCGGCGTCGGCCACGACCGGCCATGCGTGGGCCGACCCGAACGGCGTGATGGTCCCGCGCTCGTAGCCGGTCACCTCGCGGGCGACCTCGGCATCGGGCATGGACACCCGGTTCGCACCGAGCAGGGCTCGCAGCTTCTTCCAGGAGAACTGCCGGTCGCCCGGCACGAGCACGAAGAGGAAGTCCCCTTCCCCGAGGCGGACGACGAGCGACTTGACGATGTCTGCTGGCCGCACGCCTCGCGCGGCAGCGGCTTCCTCGAGGCTGCTGACCCTTCCGTGCCGGGTCACCGTGAACGTCAGGCCGAGCGAACGAGCGGCGACGACCGCCGGGGTGTCCTCCTGGTCAGGATCCTGCTCGTCGACGGGTGGCATCACGGTGAACAGCCTAGGTTGACACCATGAGCGCCTCCGTGGACGCCCTGAGGGTCGATCCCTCCGCGCTGTCCTCGTTCGATGCGATGTGGTCTCAGCTCGAGTCACCTGGCCGGGACGCGGCCACCGGCGGCTACCGGCGGTACGCCTGGACGCGGGAGGACCACGCGTTGCGCGAGTGGTTCACCGACCAGGCGACCCGTCGCGGTCTGGACGTCTCCGAAGACCGCGCCGGCAACCTCTGGGCGTGGTGGGGGGACCCCGACGCGGTGCGGTCCGACGGGTCCACCGGAGGCGTCGTCACCGGTTCGCATCTCGACTCGGTGCCCGAGGGCGGGGCGTTCGACGGGCCGCTGGGTGTCGTCTCGGCCCTCGCCGCCGTCGACGCCCTACGGGCTGCAGGCCGCATCCCCCGGATCCCCCTGGGAGTGGCTTGCTTCGGCGACGAGGAGGGCGCCCGGTTCGGCATCGCCTGCGCCGGGTCGCGCGTCCTCACCGGAGCGCTGCCCGCCGACCAAGCCCTCGCCCTGCGCGATGCGGACGGCGACACCATGGCCGAAGCCCTCCGGACCGCCGGACGCGACCCGGCCGCGCTGGGACCCGACGAGGAGGTGCTGCGTCGCGTCCGGGCCTTCGTCGAGCTGCACGTCGAGCAGGGCCGCGCGCTGGCCGACCCCGACGTCTACGACCAGGCGACGAGCGCCGTGGCGGTGGGCTCGGACATCTGGCCGCACGGGCGTTGGCGGTTCGACATCCAGGGTGCCGCCAACCACGCCGGCACGACCCGCCTCGACGACCGCGACGACGCCGTCCTGACGTTCGCCCACCTCGTCGTCGCGGCTCGGGCCGCCGCGCACCGGCACGGGGGAGTGGCCACGATGGGCAAGGTACGGGTGGAACCCAACGGGGTCAACGCGATTGCGAGTCGGGTCACGGCCTGGCTCGATGCCCGCAGCCCCGACGAGCGCGCGGTGCGGGCCATCGTCGAGGACCTCAGGGCGGAGGGCGAAGGACGCGGAGCCCCCGTGGTCGAGGAGTCCTGGACGGCCACGACTCGCTTCGGCTCCGGCCTGGTCAACCGCCTGGCCTCGACCCTCGGACCGGACACTCCCGTCCTCGGGACGGGCGCGGGTCACGACGCTGGAGTCCTGGCCACCCACGGCATACCCGCCGCGATGCTGTTCCTCCGCAACCCCACCGGCGTCTCCCACTCGCCGGACGAGCACGCCGACCCGGCCGACCGGCACGCGGGCGTGGCTGCGCTGGCCGCGGTGCTGGCCGACCTCACGGACGCCACCCGGTGACGACCTACTGGGCCGAGCACGCCTGGCTGCCGGGCGGCCCGGTCCCCTCGGTCCGCCTCACCGTCGAGGGGTGTCGCTTCGGCCGGATCGAGGGCCGCACCCACGCCCGCCCCGACGATGTGCGCCTGTCCGGCGTCGTGCTGCCCGGCCTCGCCAACAGCCACAGCCACGCCTTCCACCGAGCGCTCCGGGGCCGCACGCACGGTGGCGGCGGCAACTTCTGGACCTGGCGCGAGCAGATGTATGCAGTGGCCCGCCGGCTCACCCCGGACACCTACCTCGCGTTGGCCCGAGCGGCATACGGCGAGATGGTGCTCGCGGGCATCACGGCCGTCGGTGAGTTCCATTACGTGCACCACGATTCGGCCGGCCGGCCGTACGCCGATCCCAACGCCATGGGCGACGCTCTCGTCGCCGCCGCCTCCGACGCCGGGCTGCGACTCACCCTGCTCGACACCTGCTTCCTCGCCGGCGGCCTCACGGGGGAGGGCCACACGGCCCCCGACTCGGCCCAGCAGCGGTTCTGCGATGGCTCCGTCGACGCGTGGATGGAGCGGATGTCCTTGCGCGCAGCGCCGGCCCACGCCGCGGTGCTCTTCGGCGCCGCGGTCCACTCGGTGCGCACCGTGCCGCGGGCCGCTCTCCTGGACGTCGCGAAGAACATCGACGGTATGCCGGTCCACGTGCACCTGTCGGAGCAGCCGGCCGAGAACATCGCCTGCCAGCTCACCTACGGCTGCTCGCCCACCCGGCTGCTCGCCGACACCGGGCTGCTGCGCCCCGACCTGACCGCGGTGCACGCGACCAACCTGGTCGACGACGACGTCGCGCTGCTGGCCGAGCACGACGCCCAGGTGGCGTTCTGCCCCACCACGGAACGAGACCTCGCCGACGGCATCGGGCCGGCCCGCGAGCTCGCCGACGCCGGCGTGAGCCTCAGCCTCGGCTCCGACCAGAACGCCGTGGTCGACCCGTTCGAGGAGATTCGCGGTCTGGAGATGCACGAGCGGCTGGCGACCAACGAGAGAGGCCGGTTCCGGCCTGACGTGCTGATGCGGATCGCCTCAGCCAACGGTTACCGCAGCCTCGGCTGGTTCGGCGGCGGGGTCCTCACCGAGGGCGCCTTGGCCGACTTCGTCGTCGTCCGGGACGACACGGTGCGGACCGTCGGCAGCCGGGCGGGCCAAATCGCCTACACGGCAACGGCGGCCGATGTATCGACGGTCGTCATCGACGGCCAGCTGGTCGTCGACCGGGGGGAGCACTTGCGCCTCGGGCCGATCGCCCCCCTCTTCCGTGACGCCTTCGACGCCCTGCGGGTCGAACGGTGAGGCGGTGACCACTCTCGTCACGGGGATCGCCGAGCTGACGACGTGCGACCCGACACATCCGGACGCCGAGGACGAGTGGGGGACGCTGCACGACGCCGCCCTCGTCCTGGGCGACGGTGAGCAGGTGCTGTGGGTGGGCCACCGCGGCACCCGCCCTCCGGACGCCGACCGCTTCCTGGACCTCGGTGGCCGGGCCGTCGTCCCCGCGTTCGTCGACAGCCACACACACCTCGTCTTCGCCGGAGACCGCAGCGCCGAGTTCGCCGCCCGGATGAGCGGGACGCCCTACGACGGTGGGGGCATCGCCACGACCGTCGCCGCGACGCGGGGGGCGAGCGACGACGCGTTGCGCGCCCTGCTGCACGCTCGGGTGGCAGAGATGAGGTCGCAGGGCACCGGGGTGATCGAGGTGAAGTCGGGCTACGGGCTCGACCTGCCCACCGAGACCAGGCTGCTGCGCCTCGGCCGCGAGGTGACCGACGAGGTGACGTTCCTGGGGGCGCACGTCGTCCCGCCCGAATACCGTTCCCGCCGAAACGGACCACGTCGACCTGGTGACCGGTCCGATGATGGCGGCCGCCGCGGCATACGCGCGGTGGTCGATGTCTTCTGCGAGCCGCACAGCCCGCACGCGTTCGGCGCCGACGAGGCCCGGACCATCCTGGAGGCCGGTCGAGCGGCCGGGCTCGGGCTGCGGGTCCACGGCAACCAGCTCGGCCCCGGCCCCGGGGTGGATCTCGCCGTCGAGCTCGGCGCGGCCAGCGTCGACCACTGCACCCATCTGACGGCGGCCGACGCCGACGCCCTCGCTGGGTCCGGCACCGTCGCGACGCTGCTCCCGGGCGTGGAGTTCGCCACGCGGTCGCGCTACCCGGACGCCCGAGCCCTGCTCGACGCCGGGGTGACGATCGCCCTCGCGACCGACTGCAACCCGGGCACCTGCTACACCTCGTCGATGCCGTTCGTCATCGCCCTCGCCGTGCACGAGCTGCATCTCACGCCCGGGGAGGCCCTGTGGGCCGCGACGCGCGGTGCGGCGCGGTCACTGCACCGCGACGACATCGGACAGATCGCCGTGGGTGCGCGAGGAGGACTGACCGTGCTCGATGCGCCCTCGCAGCTGCATCTCTCGTATCGTGCGGGCGTGCCCCTCTCCCACCGACTGACGGTCGGCCTCTGACATGACGGCGACGCCGCACTCACTGGGCATCGTGCGCTCGGGCGACCGCGAGCCGACCCCGTGGAAGAACGGGCAGGGTGCCACGCGAGAGATCGCCCGCCGCCTGCTCGGCGTCCGGGGACCTCACTTCGTGTGGCGGCTCAGCGTCTCGGACATCGGACGGGATGCCGACTTCACCGCCTTCCCCGGGGTCGAGCGCTCCGCGACCCTCATCCACGGGGACGGCCTGACGATCGACGTCGGCGGTGACGAGCACGCGCTGAGCCCGTTCGAGCCGTTCCGCTTCGACGCGGCCGCCGAAGCGCACGCCCGGCTCACGCACGGCTCGGTGAGCATCCTCAACGTGCTCGCCGTCACGAACCGGATGACTGCCGTCGTCAAGGTCGTCGACCTCTCGACCGAACGACCGCTCAGCATCGCCGGCACCACGCTGGTCGTGCTGCTCTCCGGAGAGGCGCAGGTGCACGCCGCCGACGGTGCCCACGACTCGTTCTGCGCGCTCGACGCGCTCGTCGCCCGCCCGCGCGTACGCCACGTGTCAGGCACCGGGCGGGCGGCGGTCATCCGGATGGAGAACTTCCGCGCCTGGCGCGCCTTCTCCTGGTAGCCGCCACCTTTCCCCGCACCCGGGTTTTTTGCCTAATAGGAGCGCAGCGCACGGCGTCACGAACATGAGGCGGCTGGCGCACGCATTTCCGTGCGCTGCGCTCCGCATGTGGTCACGCCGTGCGCTGCGCTCCTATTAGGCGGAAACCCGCTGGACGCGGCGGGGGCTTCTAGCTCTCGCCCGGAAGGTGACCCGTCGACTTCAGGTAGTACTCCGCGGCCTTGCGCTCGGCGGCCACCCGGGCCGCTCCGACGACCAGGCCGGTGATGGCGGCGAACAGCATCGCTTCCTTCCAGCTCGCCTCATCGGGCTTGGTCGGGTCACCAGG
>JALZBI010000155.1 GCA_030947565.1 Actinomycetota bacterium | reverse complement strand
TTCGTCGTCAAGACCTGGCTGATCCAGGCGTTCTACATCCCGTCGGGCTCGATGGAGGACACCCTCGTCCGCGACGACCGGGTCATCGTCAGCAAGCTCACCCCCGCCCACGTCGACCTCAACCGGGGCGACGTCGTCGTCTTCAAGGACCCGGGCGGCTGGCTCGGGTTCGCGCCGGCCCCGACCGAGACGGGGTCGAGAGCCACGCTCCACCGCGTGCTCCAGTTCGTCGGACTGCTCCCCGACGACTCCGACGACCACCTCATCAAACGGGTCATCGGCCTGCCGGGGGACCACGTCGTCTGCTGCGACAAGAACGGGGCACTCACCGTCAACGGCGTGGCCACCACCGAGCCCTACGTCAAGCCCGGCGACACGCCGGGCGGCGGCAAGCCCGCCTTCGACATCAACGTGCCCGCCGGACGGGTGTGGGTCATGGGCGACCACCGCAGTGACTCGTCCGACTCGCGCTTCCATGACGACGGCACCGGCGCGACCGGCTCGGTGCCGATCGAGGACATCACCGGACGCTCGGTGATGATCGTCTGGCCGATCGACCACGTCCGCTGGCTCTCCGTGCCCGAGCGGGTCTACGCCGACATCCCCGCCCCGGCCTCCACCACGCCTACGCCGTCGGCCACGCCGTCGGCCACCGGGGCCAAGCCCTGAGCCCGAACGCCGTCATGGTCGCACCGCGCCGGACCCCCCCGGCGGCGGCGAGCCGCTCGACGAAGCCGTCCCTACGGGTCGAGCGGGCCCTGCAGCGCGACGGCCATCGCGTCCTCGCCGGGATGGACGAGGTCGGCCGGGGCGCGCTGGCCGGCCCCGTGTCGGTCGGCGTCGTCGTCGTCGACGAGACGTCGCGCTCCGCGCCGCAGGGGGTCAAGGACTCCAAGCTGCTCACCCCGGCCCACCGCGAGCGGATGGTGCCCCCGATCCGGCGGTGGGCCCGGGCATACGCCGTGGGTCACGCCTCACCCGCCGAGATCGACTCCATCGGCATCATGGCCGGGCTGCGGCTCGCCGGGATGCGCGCCCTCCACGCGATCGCCGATCTGGGGGTGACGCCCGACCTGGTCATCCTCGACGGCAACCACGACTGGCTGACGCCACCCGACCTGGTCGGCCTGCTCGCCTTCGCCGACGACGCGCTGGCATCGGGGCCGTCGGTCCCGCCGGTGACCACGATGATCAAGGCCGACCTCACCTGCTCCTCCGTCGCGGCCGCGTCGGTGCTGGCCAAGGTCGAGCGCGACGCGATGATGGTCGCCCTCGACCCCTACCACCCGGCGTACGGCTGGGCGGTCAACAAGGGGTACGCCGCACCCGAGCACATGCTCGCCCTCGAGATGCACGGCCCCTGCGTCCAGCACCGGCGGTCGTGGCGGCTGCCTGGAGTGGTAGAACTCATGCAGGATCTGGACGAGCTGAGGGTCCACCCGGACCCGCCGCTGATCGAGGAGTCACCCGCATGAGCCGTCTCGTGAGTCGTGTGAGCCGCTGTGAGTCGCTGTGAGTTGTTGTGAGCTGTTGTGAGCCGTTGTGAGCCGTTGTGAGCTCTGAGGATCTCGAGAAGTACGAGACCGAGATGGAGCTGCAGCTCTATCGGGAGTACCGCGACGTCGTCTCCCTCTTCTCGCACGTCGTGGAGACCGAGCGCCGCTTCTACCTGTGCAACTCGGTCGACATGAAGGTGCGCGGCGACGGCGGCGAGGTGTTCTTCGACGTGACGATGCACGACGCGTGGGTGTGGGACATCTACCGGCCGGCCCGGTTCGTCAAGACGGTGCGGGTCGTGACGTTCAAGGACGTCAACATCGAGGAGCTGCCCAAGTCCGACCTCGAGCTGCCGTCATAGCTCACTGGTAGCGTCCCCCGGCATATCGGGGGCGGGTGCGGTCATCCACACCCCTCGGCCGTCTCGTCCCATGGTCCACAGGCTCGGCGGTGGAGGGTGCGCCAACCGGTCCGGGCGGCCACGGTGGGCCCATGGACGGACGGTCGACGGCAACGGCGGGTATGCCGTGGGTGCAGGCACGGAGCCTCGGCACCTACGGCGAGCGGATGGCGGAGCGCTACCTGCGGGAGTCGGGGCTGGAGGTGCTCGACCGCAACTGGCGGTGCACCCTCGGCGAGATCGACCTCGTGGCCCGCGACGGCGCATGCCTCGTGGTGTGCGAGGTCAAGACACGCCGCAGCACCTCGTTCGGCTCCCCGGTGGAGGCGGTCGACCATCGCAAGCTCGCCCGGCTGCGGCGGCTGTCCGCGTCGTGGCTCGCGGAGCGCCGGGCGACGCCTCCAGGTCTGACGTGGCGGGTCGACGCCGTGCGGGTCGACGTCGTCGGGGTCCTGCGCCCCAGGGTGGGCCCCTGCGTCATCGAGCACCTCGCCGGGGTGCTGCGGTGAGCCTCGGACGCACTCTCGCCGTCGGTCTGAGCGGCATCGTCGGGTTCCGCGTCGACGTCGAGGTCGACGTCTCCAGCGGCCTGCCCGCCTTCACCATCGGCGGCTGCCCCGACAGCGCGTGCGGGCAGGCGCCGGGCCGCGTCAAGGCGGCGGCGGCCAACTCCGGGTATGCCATCCCGCTGCGCCGGGTGACGGTCAACCTCTCACCGGCGGCCGTCCCGAAGATCGGTTCCGGCTTCGACCTCGCCATCGGTGTCGCGGCCCTCGTCGCGTGCGACCAGATCGACCCGGCCCTCGTCCGCGACGTTGCCCACATCGGCGAGCTGGGCCTCGACGGGTCCGTGCGCGCCGTGCCCGGAGTGCTGCCGCTGGTGCTCGCCGCGGTGCGCTCCGGGGTGCGACACGTCGTCGTGCCCGTGGCCAACGCCGCGGAGGCGCGTCTCGTCACCGGTGCGCGGGTGCATCCCGTGGCCCACCTCGGAGAGCTGGTGCGCAGGTACCGCATCCTCCAGCAGGGACTGACGCCGGACGCCGTGGAGGAGCCGGAGCTCATCCCGCCCCAACCGAAGCCGCTGCCCGACCTGGCCGACGTTGTCGGACAGAGCGAGGCCCGGCACGCCCTCGAGGTGGCGGCGGCCGGCGGTCATCACGTCTACCTCGTCGGACCGCCCGGATCCGGCAAGACCATGCTGGCCGAACGGCTGCCTGGTCTGCTGCCCGCCCTCGACGACGAGCAGGCCATGGAGGTCACCGCGATCGCGTCGATCCTCGGCCGGGTGGGCCGCCGACCGTTCCTCGAGCGCCGGCCGCCCTTCGTGGCCCCGCACCACGGCGCGTCGGCCGTCGCCCTCGTCGGCGGCGGCAGTGGGCGGGTGCTGCCGGGCGCGGTGACCCAGGCGCACCACGGGGTGCTCTTCATGGACGAGGCGCCCGAGTTCCACCCAGCGGTGATCCAGGCCTTGCGCCAGCCCATCGAGTCCGGCGAGGTGGTCATCTCCAGGGCGGTCGGCCGCCACCGTTTCCCGTGCCGGTTCCAGCTCGTCCTCGCCGCCAACCCCTGCCCCTGCGGGTTCGGCTGGGGCAAGGGTGTGCGGTGCACGTGCTCGGCGATCCGGCTGCGGCGCTACCAAGAGCGGTTGCGAGGTCCGGTCCTCGACCGGATCGACATCCAGGTGTTCGTCCCGGTGCCGTCCAGGGCCGCCCTCGTGCTCGAACCGGGGGAGAGCAGCGATCTCGTGGCCGCCCGCGTGGCCGAGGCGCGGCAGCGGCAGGCTGACCGGTGGTCCGGCACCTCGTGGCGCCTCAACGGCCAGGTGCCGGGCCCCATCCTGCGCGGCGGGCGGTTCCGGCTGGCTCGGCACGTGACCGGCCCGATCGACGCGGCGTTCGACCGCGGGCAGCTGTCCTTGCGCGGCTACGACCGCTGCCTGCGGCTGGCGTGGACGTTGAGCGACCTGGGTTCCGCGGACCGGCCCGGGGTCGACGACATCGGGCGGGCGCTCGCCCTGCGCCAGCCCGACATGAGGGCGGCGGCATGACCGGGGTGAGCCGCGCCGAGCGCGGGGCCCGCGCCGGCTGGTCGCGGATCGCCGAGCCGGCCGACGAGCGTGCCCTGACGCTCATCGACGACCACGGCGCCGTCGAGGCCCTCGCGCTGGTCGTTCGCGGTGACCGGCGGGTGCCCGAGACGCTCCGGACGCGGGCCGAGCGGTATGCCCTCGGTCCGGACCCGCTGGCCCACCTGGAGCAGGCGCGGCTGATCGGGGCGACGCTGGTCTGCCCGGGTGACCCGAGCTGGCCCGAGCGGCTGGCCGACCACCCAGCACCCCCGATCTGCCTGTGGGTCAAGGGCCGGGGCGATCTCGCCGAGCTGATGGAGCGGTCCGTCTCGGTGGTCGGGGCCCGCACCAGCACGGCCTACGGCGACACGGTCGCCTCGGGCTTCGGTGCGGGGCTGGCCGAACGGGGCTGGGTCGTCGTGTCGGGCGCCGCGTTCGGGATCGACGCCGCTGCCCATCGGGGGGCTCTGGCCGTCGACGGGCTGACGGTCGCGGTGCTGGCGGGTGGGGTCGACCGTCCCTACCCCGCGGCGCACACCGCCCTGCTCGCCCGGATCTCCGAGATCGGCGCCGTCATCGCGGAGGTGGCGCCCGGGTCCGCGCCCACCCGTCCGCGCTTCCTGCTGCGCAACCGGATCATCGCCACGATCACTCGCGGCACAGTCGTCGTCGAGGCGGGGCTGCGCTCCGGGTCGCTCAACACCGCGCGAACGGCGGCCGAGTGCGGTCGCCCGGTGGGGGTCGTGCCCGGGCCGGTCACCTCGATGATGTCGGCGGGCTGTCATCAGGCGCGGCGGGACGGGCTGGCCGAGATCGTCACCGACGTCGACGAGGTGGTCGACCTCGTCGGCGACATCGGTGCCGACGCCGCCCCACGCCCGAGTGACCCGGCCCGCAGGCAGGACGCGCTGAGCCCGGAGGACGCCCTGGTCCTCGCCTCGGTCCCCGTGCGCCGGCCCTGTCCCGCGGACGCGGTGGCCCTCGCCGCCGGAGTCGCGGTCGGGGGCGCCGTCGCCGCTCTCGGCCGGCTCGAGCTGGCCGGCTTCGTCGAGCGACGCGGACCCGACTGGAAGAAGGTGCCGTCCGTCCGGGGTGGGTGACCCGCACCGACCGGGGGTGACCGGCGTGGGCTCTTGCTCGCGGGATGGGGGTTTGTCACTGTGCCCTATGACCATCGACCCCGGGGCGTCCGTCGCCGGGTCGCCACAGGTCCCGTCTCCTCGATGCCGCCCGGACCGGGATGGGCTGGTCGGGGAGTTCGCCCGTCACCTGGGCTCGGAGCGGGGAAGGTCAGCACACACGGTGCGGGCCTACGTCGCCGACGTCCGGCACCTGGCGGACTTCCTCAGCCCGGGGGGCACCGGGGACGCGGGGCCTGCGGTAACCGAGGGGGCCGAGGGGGCCGGGGGGGCCGCGATAACCGAGGGAGCCGCGGGGGGCGCGGGGGCCGGAGACGCGGCGGCCGAGAACGAGGAGGTCCTCCGCGAGCCCTCGGACGCGCCTCTGGCGGCGGCCCGGCTCACCGACCTGCGCGGCTGGCTGGCCGCTCAGTCACAGGGCGGCGCCGCTCGGTCGACGCTGGCCCGTCGGGCGGCGGCGGCCCGCACGTTCTACCGGTGGGCGGCCCGCACGGGACGCGTCACGCTCGACCCGTCCCTACGGCTCATCGCCCCTCGACGAGCCTCCCGGCTCCCGGGCGTGCTACGAGCAGCGGAGGCGAGTGCGCTGCTCGACGTGGCGGCGGTCGCGGCCGACGACGACGACGCCGTCCACGTCCGCAACCGAGCGATGCTCGAGCTGTTATACGCCAGTGGAATCCGCGTCGGTGAGCTCGTCGCCCTCGACGTCGATGACGTCGACCTCAACGAGGATCTCGTCCGGGTCATGGGCAAGGGCGCCAAGGAACGCACCGTGCCGTTCGGCATCCCCGCTCGGCAGGCGATCGAGGCCTGGCTCGGCCGGCGGGCTGACCTGGTGGGCGACGGCAGCGGCGCCGGCCTCTTCCTCGGACGCCGCGGACGTCGGGTCGACCCCCGGCAGGTCAGAGAGGTGGTCCACGTCCTGCTGGCCTACGTGCCCGACGCTCCGGACCTCGGGCCGCACGGCCTGCGGCACAGCGCCGCGACCCATCTTCTCGAAGGTGGCGCCGATCTCAGGGCTGTGCAGGAGATCTTGGGTCACGCGTCATTGGCGACAACC
>JALZBI010000154.1 GCA_030947565.1 Actinomycetota bacterium | reverse complement strand
GTCGAGCACGTCCTGCGCGCGGCCGACGACGCGTCGCGTGCCGCCGCCCGCGTGTTTGCGACAATCACCCCATGAACCACCCGCCGGTCACGGTCGTCCACCTCATGCGTCACGGTGAGGTGCACAACCCCGGGGGCGTCCTCTACGGCCGCCTTCCCGGCTTTCAGCTGTCCGCGCTGGGCCGGTCGATGGCCGAGACCGTCGCCCGGTTCCTCGCCGGCCACGACGTCGTGCACGTCGTCGCGTCCCCGCTCGAACGGGCCCAGGAGACCGCCGCGCCCATCGCCGCCGAGCACGGCCTCCCGGTGGAGACCGACGGCCGGCTCATCGAGGCCGACAACGTCTTCGAGGGGTCGACCGTGGGCGTCGGCGACGGGGTCCTGTCCAAGCCGGCCACGTGGCGCCATCTGGTCAACCCGTTCACCCCGAGCTGGGGTGAGCCCTACGAGGTGGTCGCCGCGCGGATGCTCAGTGCGGTCGCCGACGCCCGCGCTGCCGCGGAGGGCCACGAGGCGGTCCTCGTCTCGCACCAGCTGCCGGTCTGGACCGCCCGCAACCGGCTCGAGGGCCGCCGGCTCTGGCACGACCCCCGCAAGCGCGAGTGCTCGCTGGCCTCGCTGACCTCCCTCACGTATGCCGGCGACCAGCTGACCTCGGTGGCCTACAGCGAACCGGCGCGCGAGCTCCTTGCCCAGGCCGCCAAGAAGGCGGGCGCGTGACCGCTGGCCGGCGCCCGCGGCGGCGGGCCCTGGCCGTGTCCTGTGCGCTCGTGCTGACCGGCGGTCTGGCCGCGTGCTCGTCCGATGCCAACTCCGTGGCGGAACAGGCCAAGGCCGGCGACGGCAAGGGCTACGTGGCCGGTGACGGCGCCGTGCGACAGCTCGGCGTCGCCGAGCGCGACACGACGGTGACCCTGGCCGGTACGACCGTGGACGGCAAGGCCTGGTCGGCGGCCGCCGACGCCAAGGACAAGGTCCTTGTCGTCAACGTCTGGGGGTCCTGGTGCGCCCCCTGCGTGGACGAGACGCCCCAGCTCCAGCAGGTGTGGTCCACACTCTCCGCGGCCGCCAAACCCGTGCAGTTCGTCGGCATCGACATCAAGGAGAGCCCCGCGACGGCCGGAGCGTTCCTCAGGGCCAACGGTGTCACCTACCCCTCGCTCAGTGACAGTGCGAGCGGTGGCCAGCCGATGCTCGCCCTCCAGGGCAAGGCTCCGGCCACCCCGAGCACCCTCGTACTCGACCGGCAGGGGCGCATCGCGGCCCGCGTCCTGGGCGCCACCACCGCCGCCACGCTGAGCGCGATCATCGACGACGTCATCGCCGAGAAGGTCTGAGAGACAGTCCTTCTCGTGTCCTTCACGCCCTCGCTCACGGCTCTCGCCCCCGCCATTCCCTCGCTGGTGGCTGAGAGCCCCGTCGTGACCGCCGCCCTCCCGCTGGCCGTTGTCGTCGCGCTGGCCGCCGGCCTCGTGTCGTTCGCGTCGCCCTGCGTGCTGCCCCTCGTGCCCGGCTTCCTCGGCTACGTCACCGGCCTGTCCGATGTCGCCCTCGAACACCGCCGCCGGGCCAACCTCGTGCTGGGGGCCGGACTGTTCGTCCTGGGGTTCACCGTCGTCTTCATCGCGCTCGTGGCCCTGGCCTCAGCAGTGTCCTTCGCGCTACGCGAGCACCTCGACCTGCTGACCCGCATCGGTGGGGCCGTCGTCATCGTCCTCGCCCTGGTTTTCCTCGGGGTGGGCAGCGGGATCGGCATGCAGCGCACCGCAGTTCCCCGGTGGAAACCCGCGGCCGGGCTGGCGGGGGCGCCGTTGCTCGGTGCCGCGTTCGCGCTCGGCTGGGCTCCCTGCACGGGTCCGACCCTCGCCGCGATCCTCGCGCTCACCGCCCCGCTCAGTGCCGACGGGGGAGCGGTCGGCCGGGGCGTGGTCCTCGCCGTGGCCTACTCCATCGGTCTCGGCGTCCCGTTCATCGCCATCGCCGCGGGCTACTCCAGGGCCGGCCGGGCCAACGCATGGCTGCGCCGGCACCAGCACGCCATCCACATCGGCGGCGGCATCCTGCTCCTCGCAGTGGGCCTGCTCATGGTCACCGGCGTCTGGACCGACCTCGTCGCGTGGATCCAGGCCCACCTCGTCGGCGGCTTCGAGACGGTCCTGTGATGGCCACGCAGACCGCGCCGCGCGAGCCCATCACCCAGCCGAGCCTCGGGCCGGTCGGCTGGGCCCGGTGGGCCTGGCGCTCGCTGACGTCGATGCGTACCGCGCTGTTCCTCTTGCTGCTGCTGTCCATCGCGGCCGTACCGGGCTCGATCTTCCCGCAGCGGACCATCGACGCGGCCAAGGTCTCCGACTTCCTCGTCAGCAACCCGACCCTGGGGCCGCTGCTCGACCGGCTCGGCTTCTTCGAGGTCTACTCCTCGGTCTGGTTCTCCGCGATCTACCTGCTGCTCGTCATCTCCCTGATCGGTTGCATCGTGCCCCGCAGCCGGCTGCACTGGCATACCCTGCGCGCCAAGCCGCCCCGCGCTCCTCGGCACCTCACGCGCCTCGACGACCACGTCGAGCTGGAGTATGCGGGAGACGCCGCCACCGCGCTGGAGGCTTCACAAAGCGCGCTGCGGCGCAGGCGGTTCAGGGTCGTCTCCCACGACGACACGACCGTGAGCGCGGAGAACGGCTACCTGCGCGAGACCGGCAACCTCGTCTTCCACACGGGGCTCTGTGTCGTCATCGTCGGTGTCGCCATCGGGCACCTGTTCGGGTGGCGCGGCGACGTCATCCTCAGCGACGGGGAGACATTCTCGTCCACGCTGTCGTCCTACGACACGTTCCTGCCCGGACCACTGACCAACCCCGAGAAGCTGCCGCCGTTCACGGTGACGATGAGCTCGATGGAGGCAACGTTCGAGGACAAGGTCGGTGGCGCCCAGTTCGGCGCGCCGCGCAGCTTCTCGGCCCAGCTGACGACGACCGAGCAGCCCGGCGGCCCCTCGCAGCAGGAGACGATCAGCCCCAACAACCCGGTGACCCTGGACGGCACCGACCTCTACCTCCTGGGCAACGGCTACGCCCCGGTCGTCACGGTCAAGGACGCCCAGGGCGCCGTGCTCTACCAGCAGGCCACGCCGTTCCTGGCGCAAGACAACGTCTACAGCTCGGTGGGGGCGATCAAGGTCGGTGCGGCCCGGCCGAAGGCGTTGGCGTTCAGCGGGTTCTTCCTCCCGACGGCCGAACCGACGTATGCCAACGGCCCGGTGTCGCTGTTCCCCGACGCCCGCAACCCCGAGCTCGCCCTGTCGATCTGGGAGGGCGACCTCTTCCCCGGCAACCGGCCGCAGTCGGTCTACACGCTCGACACCAAGGAGCTGACGCAGCTCACCAAGGACGACGGCACGCCGCTGCTCATCCGCCTCAAGCCGGGACAGAGCTTCCAGCTGCCCGGCGGCCGGGGCTCCATCACGTTCGACAAGGTCGACCGGTTCGCCGGCCTGTCCGCTCGGGTCGACCCGGGCAAGGAGCTCACCCTGGTCGCGGCGCTGGCGACGATCCTCGGCCTGGTCGCGTCGCTGCTCGTTCGCCGCCGACGCGTGTTCGTCCGGGTGTTCCCGGCGGGAGTGGGTGCCGTCACATCGGCGACCTCGGGGGGCCCATCGAGTGCCGGCGAAGGCGACCCACCGCGTACCGTGGTCCACATCGGGGGACTGGCCAAGACCTCCGACCCCGGGCTCGGCGCCTTGCTCGCCGACCTCCGTCGCGAGCTGAGCACAGGAGCGTAATGCTGTCGACCACGCTGGTGAGGTTCTCCAACCTCGGGCTCTACTCGGCCATGGCCGTCTTCACCGTGGCCATGCTGATGTTCGCGTTCCACCTCGCCGCGCTGGGGCCCGTGAACGCCGAGCGCTCGGGCGGCGCTCGGGCCCGGAGGTCGCGCGAGCTGGTCGGCGCCGGCGGTGCGTCCCGTGCGGCGGGGCGACCTGGGCCGACATCGGTGACGGCGTCGGTCGCTGGGGATGCCGGCGGTGCTGAGGGTGCTGACTCCCCGGTTGCCGATGGGCCGGAGGCCGCGTCGCCGCGGGCCCGCAAGCTCGCCGGCATCGCGCTGTCGCTGTCGTGGCTGGGGACGTTCCTGCTCGTCGCGTCGGTCGTCATGCGCGGCCTCGCCGTCATGCGGCCGCCGTGGGGCAACATGTTCGAGTTCGCGACCGCCGGGTGCGCCGCCGCCGCCCTCGCCTACTGCGCGCTGGCCCGCCGCAACCGATGGGAATGGCTGGGGATCTTTGTCATCGGGCCGATCCTGCTGACCTTGGGCCTCGCGCTGTTCGCGTTCTACACCGAGGCCGCCGAGCTCATGCCGGCCCTGAAGAGCGTCTGGCTGATCATCCACGTCATCGTCGCAATCCTCGCCGTCGCCGTGTTCACCATCGGGTTCTCAGTCGGCATCGTCTACCTCGTCAAGCGGCGCCGGGAGGAGCACCCGCCCACCAAGCGGAACTTCGTCGAGACCCTGCCGTCGGCCGCCTCGCTGGAGCGCACGGCATACGGGCTCAACATGGTCGGGTTCATCCTGTGGACCTTCACCCTCGTCGCCGGTGCGATCTGGGCGCAGAAGGCGTGGAGCGCGTACTGGACGTGGGACCCCAAGGAGGTCTGGACCTTCGTCATCTGGGTCGTCTACGCCGCCTACATGCACGCGCGGGCGACCGCCGGGTGGGAGCCGCGTCGGGCCATGGTCATCGCCCTCGTCGGCTACGTCTGTGTGCTGCTGAACTTCACCGTGGTCAACCTGCTGTTCACCGGGCTGCACAGCTACTCCGGGCTGAAGTAGTCGGGTTTGGCGATGCTGCGCTACACGATCTGGCGGCTGGGGATATTCTTCGGCTGCCTGTTGCTCGCCTGGCTGCTCGGGCTGCGCAACAACCCGACGCTGCTGCTGCTCGTCTCGGCGGTCGTCTCCGTGCTGCTGTCGTTCTTCCTGCTGCGCCGGCAGCGTGACCAGTTCTCCGATCGGATCGCCGCCAGGATCGAGCAGCGCCAGGAGGCGCGGCGCGCGGCCACCGACGGGCCGGCCGGGGCGCCGACCGACGAGCAGGTCGAGGACGCCGAGATCAGCCGGGACGACACCACCCCCCGCTGACAGGCTCTAACCCAGCTCTAACCCCGACCGGACTCACGTTGTTGTTGGTTTCGGGGTGTCAGCGCCTCGGCAATCGATGAACATGTGAGTCCGGTGGGGTCGGTGGAGCGAAAGCAGCCGGAGAACCGCGAGAGCGAGCCGGCCTCGCGGGCTCGGCGAACCGACGCCTTGACCCGGTGTTGGCGGTGCAGCAGGTCGTCCAGACCGAATCTCACCCGTTGGAGACCGAGGTTGCCGATCGCGTCATAGCGGGTCTTCTCTCGCTCCCACGCGCGATCCGGAGCGACCTGACCGTCGGCCAGCGCCAGCGCGTACTTGTTGGCGCCGTCGAACTCGACCACGGCACCGTCGGCAACCCAGCCGCCGTCCACCCTCGCGACGAACCACCCGCCCGAATCGAGGACGAGGATCTGAGGCTCCGGAAGGGGCATCTGCCATTCGTGGAGACGGACGAACGCGTAGGACTCGAGCCACGACTCCCGCCTCCCGTCGACAAGGCGCAGGGACTCCCGTGCGCGGGGCCCGCCACCCCACCGCAACATCCGGCGGAGCTGGTCGCCGATCTCCTCGGGTGTCACCTGTCGGCGATGGAGCGCCGCGTCGGCGATGGGTACTGACACCCGCGGTCCCCAGCACCGGAGGCAGTCCGCGACCGTCCGCGCGACGGTGGTGACCTCGATCTCGTCCACGACGGTGAGGTCGGTGGGCGTGGAGTCACCGTGATGGACGAGGGCGGCGGGTGGGGTCCGACTGCGCTGGGTCGCCCCCGCGGCGGTGAGGTGGACGCGCTCGACCGCCCCGAGCGGCAGCGGGAGGGCATGGACGGCCCCCGCGCTGAGGTGGCTGGCCACGAACCCCGTGGTCCGCTGGCTGAGCACCGCCCGGGTCTCCAGGACGTGACGGGCTGCTCGGGTGAGAGGGTCTGGAGCGGACGCGACGGCATACACCCCCGGTCTGAGTCGTATGAGCTCACCGCGGCGCACCAACCCGGCGAGCCGCACGTCGCCGACCCCGGCGGCTCTGGCCTGGGCGCGGGTGAA
>JALZBI010000153.1 GCA_030947565.1 Actinomycetota bacterium | reverse complement strand
ATCCGGTTCGGCATGGCCGCGATCCGCAACGTCGGGCACAACGTCGTCGCCGAGGTCGTGCGCACCCGCGAGGAGAAGGGCGCCTACTCCTCCTTCAAGGACTTCCTCGGCAAGGTCCCGGCCGTGGTCTGCAACAAGCGCACCATCGAGTCGCTCATCAAGGCGGGGGCCTTCGACTCGCTCGGTGAGAGCCGCCGCGGCATGCTCGAGGTGCACGTCCAGTACGTTGACGCCCTCGTCGACGTCAAGCGCCAGGAGGCGATCGGCCAGGACAGCCTCTTCGGCGCCCTCGGGGGCTTCGGAGACGTGGACGACGACGCCGGTACGCCCGGGCAGACGTCCTTAGGAGCCGTCGACGGCCTGCCTCCCGTACCGCGCCAGGAGTGGGACAAGCAGACGCTGCTGACCTTCGAGCGCGAGATGCTTGGCCTCTACGTCTCCGACCACCCGCTGTTCGGCATCGAGCACGTGCTGACCCAGCACGCCGATACCTCGATCGCCTCGCTCATGGGCGACGAGCCGAAGCCCGACGGCACCCCGGTCACCGTCGCGGGTCTCATCACCGGCCTACAGATCAAGCGCACCAAGAAGGGCGATCTCTGGGCCATCGCCACGGTGGAGGACCTCGAAGGGGCGATCGAGTGCCTCTTCTTCCCCAGCTCGTATGCGCCCGTCGCCCCGCTGCTGCGCACCGACGTCGTCTGCGTCGTCCGCGGGCGGGTGAGCAGCCGCGACGACTCGGTCTCGATCTTCGCGCAGGAGCTGAGCCTGCCCGACATCAAGGAGGGGCCGCGCGGCCCGGTGGTCGTCTCGCTGCCCCTGCAACGGGCCACCGACGCCGTGGCCGAGGAGATCCGCCGGGTTCTGGGTGAGCACCCCGGTGTCACCGAGGTGCATCTCAAGCTCACCCAGCCCGGTCGGTCGGTGCTCATGAAGGTCGAGGACCGGCTGCGGGTCACCGCGTCACCCGCCCTGTTCGGTGACCTCAAGGCGCTGCTCGGCCCCTCCTGCCTCAGCTGACCGTGCGCCCGACGGACCGGCGCCGTATCGCGGGCCAGCGGCTGGCGGCCATGCGGATCTCCCCGGCCGCGGTGCGTCAGGCCGGTGATGACGGGGCACGGGAGCCGGCCGCCGACACCATCGCCCGCACCGTCCACCACCACCTGGCCATGCAGGCCCAGGACGCCGCCAGCGGCCTGTGGTCGGTGGGCGTGCGCACCGGCGCGACCCGGGCGGAGGTCGAGGCCGCCGCGGCGGCCCGGCTCATCACCCGCTCGTGGCCCATGCGCGGCACGCTGCACCTCATGGCCACCCAGGACGTGCGCTGGATGTGCCGTCTGCTCGCCGCCGAGATCACGACGGCCGAGCGTAGCCGCCACGCCCAGCTGGAGCTCACCCCGGCGACGCTGGACCGCGCCCGCGAGGTGCTCAGCGCCGCTTTGCGGGGCGGGGTGGCCATGCCTCGACCTGAGGTGCTGAACACGTTGCGCGCCAACGGGATCGACCCGTCCGGCCAGCGCGCGGCGCACATCCTCGGGCGGCTATGCCAGGAGGCGCTGCTCTGCCAGGGTCCGGCGCAGGAGCGCCAGCCGACGTTCGTGCTGCTCGACGACTGGGTGCCCTGGTCGTGGGACCCCGGCCGGGAGGAGGCGCTGGCGGCCCTCGCCACCCGCTACGTCGCCAGCCACGGTCCAGTGACGATGCGCGACCTGGCGGGGTGGGTCGGCAAGACCCTCATCTTCGCGCGCGAAGCCGTGGCCCTGGCCGGCGACCAGGTGCGGACCACCGAGATCGGTGGACAGGCGTACCTCGTGCCGCCGGAGCCGACCCCGGTCGCGACCACCGCCGCGGTGCGGCTGCTCCCGGGGTTCGACGAGTTCGTCCTCGGCTACAAGGACCGCTCCGCCATGATGTCGGCCGCGGAAGAGCTCCTGGTCGTACCCGGGAAGAACGGGATGTTTCTCGGCACCGTCACGGTCGGTGGGGTCGTCGCCGGCACGTGGGGACGGCGGACGACCACCCGAGGCACAGTGGTCACCGTGACCCCGTTCGCCCTGTTGACCCCGTCCCGCCGGCGCCCCGTCGAACGGGCGGCGGTGGCCTACGGCCGGTTCCTCGGCACCGCGGTCGAGGTCGCCTACGCCGGCGCTTAGGGTTCTACGGGTGCCCGTCTCGTCAAACCTCACCCCGCCGCCACACGCCCCTCAGGAGCCGACGACCCGGACCCGTCACGGTGACACCGTCACCGACGAGTACGCGTGGATGGCCGACCGGGACGACCCTCGGCTGCGGGCCTACCTCGAGGCCGAGAACAGCTACACCGAGGGGATGACTCCTGAGGTGGGTCCCGTCGCGGACGCGATCTTCGGTGAGATCAAGGCCCGCACCAAGGAGACCGACCTCAGCGTTGCGGTGCGGCACGGCGGCTGGTGGTACTACTCCCGCACCATCGAGGGCGAGCAGTACTCCGTCGAAGGGCGGGTGCCCGTCGCCGACCACCCCGCCCGGCCGGACCTCGACGGCGACCGGCCCCCCGCCGGCGAGCAGGTCGTCCTCGACGAGAACGCCGAGGCTCGGGGGCACGAGTTCTTCTCCCTCGGGGCCAGCGACGTGTCGCCCGACGGGCACCTGCTCGCGTATGCCGTGGACGTGACCGGCGACGAGCGTTACGACCTCCGGGTCAAGGACCTCGGCTCCGGGGAGGTCGTCGACGACGCGGTGACCCGAATCGCCGCGGGGGTTGCCTGGTCCCGCAACGGTTCTCACCTGTTCTACACGCGCTACGACGACGCCTGGCGGCCCTTCCAGATCTGGCGGCACGAGCTCGGCACCCCGGCCGACGCCGACGACCTCGTGCTCGAGGAACGCGACCCGGCGTTCCGGGTCGCGGTGGGGACGTCCCGCGACGACCGGTGGGTCGTCCTCGTCGTCGGCTCCTCGACCTCCTCGGAGGCCTACCTGCTTGATGCGGAAACCCCCACGGCCGCAGCGGTTCTCGTCGCCGCTCGCCGCCCCAAGGTGGAGTACGACATCGAGGTGATGGGTGACGAGATCCTTGTCGTGCACAACCGCGACCGGGTCAACTTCGAGGTGGCCCGCGCGCGCTGGGTCGACGGCGCCGTGGGGGAGTGGGAGCCGCTCGGGCTCACCACCGAGGCCGAGCTGGTCGGCGGGGTGGACGCCTTCGCCGGGTTCGTCGTCGTCTCGCTGCGCACCGAGGGTCAGACCGCGGTCCGCCTGGTGGCCAGGGACGCCCACTCCCACAACGGTTTCAGTGACACCTGGGACATCGCCTTCGACGAGCCGGTGCGCTCGGTGGGTCTCGGCGACAACCCCGACCCCGCTACGGCCACCCTTCAGGTCGTCTACGGCTCCCTCGTCACCCCGCCCAGCGTCTACGACTACCACGTGCCCACGCGGGCTCTGACGCTGCTCAAGCAGCGCGAGGTCCTCGGCGGCTACGACCCCGCCGACTACGAGCAGACCCTCGAGTGGGCGCGGTCCGGCGACGGCGCACGGGTGCCCGTCTCGGTCGTCCGCCGGCGCACGACGCCGCTCGATGGCACAGCACCGGGCGTCCTCTACGCCTACGGCGCCTACGGCATCTCGATGGACCCGTGGTTCTCCGTCGCCCGCCTCTCCCTGCTCGACCGGGGTGTCGTGTTCGCCGTCGCCCATGTGCGCGGCGGGTCCGAGCTGGGGCGGCCGTGGTACGACGACGGCCGGATGGCCCACAAGCACCACACCTTCGAGGACTTCGCGGCCGCGGCCGACCACCTCGTGCAGCGGCGCTTCGTGCACCCCGACCGCCTGGTCGGGCAGGGCGGCTCGGCCGGCGGCCTGCTCATCGGCGCCGTGGCCAACGACGACGCGGGCCGGTTCCGGGCGCTGCACGCGCAGGTGCCGTTCGTCGACGTCCTGACGACGATGCTGGACCCCGACCTGCCCTTGACCGCGGGTGAGTGGGAGGAATGGGGCGACCCCATCACGGACGCCGACGCCTACCGCTGGATCAAGGCGTACGCCCCCTATGACAACGTGACCGACCGCCGCTACCCGGCCCTGCTGGTCACGACGAGCATCCACGACACCCGGGTCTACGTGACCGAGCCGGCGAAGTGGGTCGCCCGGTTGCGCGACCACGCGACCAACGACCATGAGCTCGACCCCATCCTCTTCCGCACGTGGATGACGGCCGGCCACATGGGACAGTCCGGGCGCTACGACGCGTGGCGCGAGACCGCCTGGGAGCTGGCCGTGCTGCTGCACCTCTCGCGCGAGCGCTGAGCCGTGGCGGGGTCGGCAGCGGCCGACGCGCTCGTGACGGTCGACGACACGGCGGGCTACGTCCGGCTCGTGCTGATCGTCGCCGTGCTCGCGGGCTTGGCGGCGCTCGTCAACCGTCTCGGCGGTCTTCAGCTCGCCCGGGAGGATCTGGTGGCCGCCGCGCGGGCCACCGTGCAGCTGGCCCTCGTGGGTGTCGTCATCGCCGTCGTCCTCAGGTCGTGGTGGCTCACCGCCGCGTTCGTGCTGGTCATGGTCGGTGTCGCCGCCCTCACCTCGGGCCGGCGTCTCGTCCCTGGTGGTCGCTGGTGGTGGGCGCTCGCGCCCATCGCCGTCGGAGCTCTACCGGTCGGCGCCGTCCTCCTGGTCAGCGGCCTCATCCCCATCCAGGAGGTGGCCGTCGTCCCCGTCCTCGGCATCCTCATCGGCGGAGCCATGACGGCGACCACCCTCGCGGGCCGGCGCATCCTCGACGCCCTCCGCCAGCGGCGCGGCGAGGTGGAGGCCGCCCTGTCGATCGGCCTGGAGACCCGCGACGCGCGACTTCTCATCGGCCGGGCCGACGCCGGGCTCGCCCTCCTCCCCGGCCTCGACCAGACGCGTACCGTCGGCCTCGTCACCCTCCCCGGCGCCTTCGTCGGCATGCTGCTCGGTGGCGCCAGCCCCCTGCAGGCTGCCGCGGTGCAGCTGCTCGTCCTCGTCGCGCTGCTGCTCGTGCAGGCCCTCTCGGTGGTCGTCACCGTCGAGCTCGTGGCCCGCGACGTCCTGCGCTGACGACCCCAAGCCCGCCCGCCGGACCGGCAGTATGCCGGTGCAATGACCGGTTCAGGCGGGTATGCCCGGCGGCCGGGCGGCTGGTGCCTGTCCGGCGCGCGGTGGCCGGTTTGCTGATTGCGGTGTATCAGGCGGCGTTGCGGGGGCTCCTACCCGTCGCTCGGCCACACCGGTCGGGCCCGACCGAAGGAGCACGCATACCGATGAAGAACCTGATGCCGATGGCCGCCCGCTTCGCCCGCAGCCACGAGGGCTACGTCCACCCCGCCCGTCTCGACGCCTGGGAGCAGGCCGCCCTGAACCTCGGCCCGGAGTCCATGCGCCCGATCTGGCCGGGCGGCTCGATCTCCGGCTGCGACGACGGCTGGGACGACTGCGACGAGTGAGTCGCTGACCCCCAGCACGACCCCGGCAGCGACGACCCAAGGCGACACGAAGGAGATCCGAGATGACCCGCATGGCCATCGTCACCCTGGCCGGTGACCTGCACGCCTACGTGATCCGGCAACGGATGAAGGACACCCACGGCATCGACGTCGCCATCGTCGCCGCCGACCGGCTCGCCGCTGCTGGGGGCGTCGCCTGGCACAACGAGGGCGGCCACCCGGTCACGCTCCCGACCGAGGAGGGTGACCGCGTCGACGTCGGTGATCTCGACCTCGTCTGGTGGCGTCGCGCCCACGGACGTCCCACCGTCCCCGACTCGGTCACCGACCCCGGGATGCGCAAGCTGGTCGTCAAGGACAACCGCTCCGCGCTGCGGGGCGTCCTGCTCGCCGCGTTCCACGGCACCTGGCTGAGCGACCCCTACGCCACCGAGCGGGCGCAGAACAAGCTGCTGCAGCTCACCATCGCCGGTGAGGTGGGCCTCACGGTGCCCCGTACCCTCGTCAGCAGCGACCCTGACACCGTGCGCACCTTCGCCCGGTCCCAGGGCGGCACCGTCATCGCCAAGACCCTCACGGGCCTGCTCGGCACCTCGCTGGAGGCGGGCCGGGTCCACGTCGACTCCCTCGTCGTCGACGCCGAGATGGCCCTGTCGGCGACGATCTACCAGGAGGAGGTGCCGGGCACCGACCATCTGCGCGTCATGGTCTTCGGCGACGACGTCCACGCGGCCCGGATC
>JALZBI010000502.1 GCA_030947565.1 Actinomycetota bacterium | reverse complement strand
CACGACCCCGCCGCGGACGGCCAAGCTCCAGCAGGCGCTACGCGTGTTGCAATGGGTCAACCCCGTGCTCACCGGCACCATCGTCGCCCTCGGCGCCCAGCAGGGTGAGCAGCAGAAGGCTGGTCAGGTTTTCGCGGGCAAGGCCCGCCAGACCCTGGGTGGTGCGATCAGCGCCCTGCGCTGACGTCGGCTGTCGACGCCTGCAAGAGCTCGCTAGTGCAGGGCCCGTGCCTTCGGAGGCGCCGGCGGCTTGGGGCGCACGATGCCGTCGGTGGGCGCCGGGAGGTGGGACCCGTCGTGCGTGACGAGCGAAGGCATCGGCTGGTCGAGCGGTCCGGTCCAGGGGGCCGGCAGCCGGGGCCGGGAGTCGGCGTCGGAGGGGTCGGCTGGGCGAAGGCCGACCTCGGCACGGGAGGTGCGGGCCGGGAGAGGGCTGGGTCAACGAGGTGGGCCAACGACGGCGCGTTGTCGACGCGAGGCACACCCATGGGCGGCAGCCCGAGCAGGTCGATGACCGTCTTGGGCACGGTTGCGTGCGAGTGCCACTGGGCGTCGATGGCCTGGGAGACCTTGCCGCCGAACATCAGCAGCGGGATGCGTGAGCCACCGATGGCCTGGAACCCGCCCGGATGCAGAGCGTCCGGAAGGGTCTCCACGGCGGGCGTGCGCACGGTGTCGACGTAGCCTCCCCAGTCGTCCCATGTGAGGATGAACGTCGTGGTGTCCCACTGGCCGGCGTCGATAACGGCCTGCACGCGGTCTTAGACGAGGTTCTGGCCCTTCGTGACGTAGGTGGGGTCGGAGACGAACGGAGGGTACTCGTCGTACCCGGCTGGGCTCCAGACGTAGCAGACCTGGGGCAGCTCCCCAGACGCCGCCATGGGGAGGAAGTCCTGAGGCGGATGGACGTGCCCCGACCCAGGCGCACGCCCCAGCGAGGCGTAGAACTTCGTCGGGTAGCCGCTCTGGTCGGGGAAGGCGGCATACGTCACGCCGGCGGCCTCGGCGGCGGTGAAGACCGACGGGATGTCCCAGGCCGGGTGGGCACCCACGAAGGGCGGGTTCTTCATCGTCGGCATCTGGCCGCCGATCGCGAGCATGTGCCCTGGCGTCGAGCTCGATCCAGAGCCGAAGTGATGGTCGGCGAAGACGAACTGCTTGGCCAGCCAGGAGTAGTAGGGAATCACCGTGTCGTTGTCGATCTGCGCGTCGTCTTGTTCTCCGCAGGAACACGACCACGCGGTGACCCGGTATGCGGGCCATGGTTCTCCTGTCGTCAGCCTGGGTGGCGGCGCGGGTTTCGAACGCTCAGGCCGCGCTTTCGGGTATGGCGATGGCGAGGGGGTCAAGCACGCCAGAGACCTAGGAGGCTCCTGAAAAGACGACTGCTAGAGGCCCGCCGGCGACGGTCCCGAACGACAGGGCACCCACTCGGGTCTCAGGCATACGACAGAGCGCGGGCGAGTGCCTCGTCGAGGGTCATGGCCACCCCTCGGCGTATGCGTCGCCGTAGTGCCGTCCGTACGCCTCGAGGCCCCAGGCCGGGCCCTCGCCCGCAGCCGGCGCCATCGACAGACGAGCCGGGCGCGCAGGCCGGTCACGACCCCGCCCAGGCGCCGCCTCCGCCGGCCGTCCTTGCGCCGGGTGCAGCGTGGGCAGGTCGCTGAGCATGGCCAACCCCCTGAGTACAGACCGGTCCATCGCCGTGACGCCCAGTTGCTCGCCCTGACAAGCCACCCATCAGCGAGCGCGTCTTCTCGCCCGAAAGGGGCGGACCCCGGTGTCGCTGCGCTTCGCCCCGACGGGTCACCGCGAAGACTCCGGTGGTCCGCCGGTGGCAGCCGTTGGTCCTCGCCGGGAGCCGGTGGGGCGTATGCGGCGTCGAGCATATTCAGGCTGGTGCGGCGAGCCTTACCGCCAGCGGCACGACGCATGTCCAGGCGGGGCAGGTGAGGGCGCGCATGGCTGGGGCGGGCCTTCTGTGCCTCGGCCGGGGATCAGCGGGATATCGTCCGCCGAGCGCGGCCGGAGTACTACCAATGATGGTTGGTCCGGGTCGTCAGTAGAACCGGCGACGTCGGCCCCCGAT
>JALZBI010000152.1 GCA_030947565.1 Actinomycetota bacterium | reverse complement strand
GACCGGTGACACGAGCCCGGCCAGCGGCCTGGCCGTCGACCGTTTCGACACCGCCCCCGGCGGCAAGATCTCCTACGAGCGCGGCAGCATCCAGGTCTCGCAGGACGTCGCTGACGCCATCACCAAGGGCCAGGCGGTCGTCGTCATCCACGGTGTGGATTACAACAAGGACGGCAAGTACAGCGGCGACACCAAGAGCGACCTTGACCCGTCGCTGCCGACCGAGGCCACCGACCCGGCTCTGTGTGGCGCCCTGCGCGCTGCTCCGGCCGGCGGCATGGCCACCGGTGGGGGTGGCGCCGCAGGTGGAACCAACACGGCCATGATCGCCCTCGGTGGGGCTGCGCTGCTCGGTGCCGCCGGCACCGGGGTCGTCGCCGCTCGTCGGCGCCGCGTCCAGGCCTGATGACCCTTCAGGAAACAGGTGGTGGCCGTCGCGGCAAATATGCCGCGGCGGCCACCGCCGTCCTCCTGGTGATTGGGGTCCTGGCGCTGGTTCTCGGTCTCCGCGGCCAGTCCGGCCCGCCGCAGCCGCCCGCGGCCGCCCCCTCCAGCAGCACGTCGACGGCGACCGCGACGAGCACGCCCACCAGCTCCGCGTCGGTGCCGACGACGACGGCTCCGACCGCGGGCTCGCCGACCACGACCGCGGCTCCCCCCGCCACGCCGGGCAAGAAGATCGGCCAGTTCATCGCCGCGTCGGCACCGACCGGGATCGAGATCCCGTCGATCGGCGTCAAGTCGTCGAGCTTCGTCGACCTCGGCATTGCCGCGGACGGCACGATCAGCGTCCCGGGCACGGCTGACGAGGTCGGCTTCTACACCGGTGGCCCGACCCCCGGCCAGCTCGGCCCTGCGGTGCTCGCCGCCCACGTCGACAGCACCAAGGGCCCAGGCATCTTCTACCGCCTCGGCGCCGTCAAGGCCGGAGACGTCGTCAAGGTCTCCCGCGCCGACGGCACCACCACGACGTTCGTCGTCGACAAGGTCGCCAGCTATCCGAAGGACCAGTTCCCGACGGAAGAGGTCTACCGCGGCGACTTCGACAAGTCCGAGATCCGGCTCGTCACGTGCGGCGGGACCTTCGACAAGGTCAAGCACTACCTCGACAACGTCGTCGTGTTCGGCCACCTCGACAGCGTCGCCTGAGGCGACCGGCCATAGCCGGCTGTCGCCTGCCGTCAGGGGCTCAGCCCGGCGGCGCGGCGGATGCGGGCCGCCTTGCGCTCGAGCCGGTTGACCAGGACGCCGTAGGTGAATCCGCTGTGGACAGGTGGGGTGGCGGCGAGGTCCGACCGGCGGCGCAGGAAGTCGGCGGCAACAGCCAGGTCCTGGTGCTCGCCCCAGCGCGACTGTCGCCGTTTCGCCCAGCGCGCCGCCGATCCGGCCCGCCCGACCCCCGGAGTGAGCGCTTCCGCGGCATACCGGAGCCGTTTGGTCGCCTTGCGCGCCCGATGCAGCCCGGCGCCGTCGTGCGACCGGGCGAGCCGACGTTGCACCGCGCGCTCGGCCCGCCGCAGCACCCGCCGCGGCCGCACGGGTGCCCCGTCTACTACCGGTGACGTGAGGAACCAGGTGGTGAGCGTCCCGAGGAGCAGGCGGTAGCGCTCGCTGTCTCGCGCCACCCGCCAGGTCGCGAGCGCCGCCTCCCGGTCGCCCGAGAGCGTGCGACGCACCTCGTCGCGCACGGGCCCGACGACGTCGGACCTCGGCAGCCGGTCGAACTCGTTCATGAGGCGGACGCCGAGCACGTCGGCGTCGCGCACGGGCGACAGCAGGCCACCGAGCCAGCGCAGCTCGCCGTCGAACCGGTCCCGCTCCGGCGCCGACAGAGCCAGCACGTGCGGGAACAGCCGCAGGGTGGCCCGCAGGCGTCGGACCGCGACCCGCGTGCGGTGCACCGGGTCGGGTGCGGCCTCATCCCTCAGCCGGGCGTCGCCGACGAGCACGGCGCGACACTGCTCGCGCAGGTAGGTGGCCAGCAGGCCCGCGCGACCTCCGACCTGCGCGTCGGGCGGCTCACCGAAGACGTGGTTGATCTTGCGCTCCTGCGATGCGGGCCGGGCGCCCGCCCGCTCGCACACCGTGGCGACCGCCGCCAGATCGCGCTCGCGCCCGACCGGCCCCAGCTCGATCTCGACCTCCCGCCAGGTGACGGGCTCGCCGTCGTCGCCGGTCCGCGCGCCGACGACGTGGTCGTCCGCCACCTCGACGACCAGCTCGCCGTCGACGTCCAGCAGCTGCACGGTATGCCGCGTGGTGTCGATGGTCGCCACGGGCGCCAGCCGCCGGTGACCGACGATGCCGGCGACCCGGCGGGTCAGGGCGACCGGCACCGAGGCGCCGCGGGCCCGGCTGTGCACCTCGGTGCGACCGTCGTGCGCCGGGATCTTCAGGTGCCAGCCCGCATCCGGACCGCCGTCTCGATGGCGCAGGGTGATCCCCAGCGGCCGGAGCAGGGCCGGCTCGGAGTCGTAGTAGACCGCACTCAGCCTGTGCGTCGCGGTGCGGAGGTGGCCGCCGGTCGAGACCAGCTCGCCCAGGTCGGGGACGGCCCAACCAGGGTCGACGTCGTAGGTCACCTCGCGTTCGTGGTGATGAGCGACCGCCATGGCGACCTCAGCGCTGCCCGACGACGAGCCGCGCCACACGGCCCTGCTCGCCCGACGCCCAGCAGGCGCCGTCGGGGGAACACCCCACGCTGTCGAAGCTGCCCGCGTCGAACGGGGTCCAGCCGTGTCCTTCGTCGAGGGTCACATCAGAGCCGCTCGGACCGACGGCCACGGCGACCGCGTGGTGCATCGGTAGCCATGCCGCCCCCGACCGGTAGCCACTGGGTGTCGGCGATGACGGGTGCCAGGTCGACCCGTCGGTGGTCCAGGCGGCCGTGCCGACGGCAGACTGCGCGTTGCCGTAGTCGCCCCCGACGACGACGCCCACACCACGGTCGCGGAACTGGACCGACAGCACACCGGCCGACGGAGCCCCGGCGACCGGAACCTCGGCCACCGACCAGTTGTGCCCGAGGTTCCGGCTCGTCAGGACCCTGGCCGGTGACTGACCTCCGGTGCCGAGGTAGGTCGACTCCCCCTGACCGACGGTGAGGCACGCGCCGCTGGCGGCGAACGCAAACTCGTTGGGCAGGGCGGCCGGCATACCGTCGGGGGTGACCAGCGCCCAGTGATGACCGCCGTCCGTGGTCTCGAGCAAACGGAATGCCCCGTCGACGGGGTCACTCAGCGCGAGCCCCCGCAGTGGCGAGCTGAACGCCATGCAGTCGTAGAACGCCCGGTCGTCGTCGTTGCGGAACGACTCGGTCCAGGACTTCCCGCCGTCGTCGGTCACGTAGATCCGCGCGTCGGCCCCTGAGCCACTGGACAGGGCTACCGCGTGGTCGCGCGAGCTTGCCTCGATGTCGCCGATCGGCAAGGCCCGGGCGTCCGCCGGTCCGATGGAGGCCCAGGTCGACCCGCTGTCGGTGGTCCGCAGGACCGTGCCGCCGCTCCCGCTCACCCAGGCGACCGACCCGGACACCACTGACAGCCCGCGGAGCCGGGCGGCCGACCCGGTCGGGGTGAGGCGCCAGGACAGGTCGCTCGGCGTGAGCCCGGGCCCGGCTGCTGGGGCTTCCTCGTTCGCTCGGGCCGATGGCCGGGGATGGGGTGACGTTCGGGCGGCCGCCGATGATCCGCCAAGCCCAAGGGCGGCCCCGACAGCCACCGCCGCGGCGACGACGGCGCGCAGGACAGGCACAGTTCTGAACCTACGCGCTGGGTCGCCAGTCCGCCGCCTGGGCGGCCTGGGCGACGAGCCGCACCGGGGTGTTGCCGGGGCCGTAGCTGTCGTAGCCATCGACCCGCTGCCGCACCTCGACGTAGAACACCCCGCCGATGCGCCGGGTGTAGACGTGCAGGATCGCCGGTGGTGGTCGCGGTCGCATGACGCATCTCGGGCGCCCCCACGGGCATACCGATCAGGGTCAGTATGCCCTCCCGCTCCAGTGCCAAGGGCCGGCAGACGAAGTCGCGCGCGCGTCTCCAGCGCTAGTCGCCAGGTCACCGGCGGCGCTCGGCTGCGCGGCCGCGAGGTCACGGTCGTCCACCGCCTGAGGGGTGGCGTTCAAGCACACCAACGTCGAGCGTGCGGCGCAGCCGGTGAAGCACGAGGGGGACCGCTTCGGCGGCGCGCCCTCGACATCGCGCAACGGCTGGAACCGGTCGACCGACAGGCACGGTATGAGGGCCACCCGGGCGTCGACATCCTTGCCCGGGCCATTCCCCGATCCGAGTTGATCCCGGGTCCGGTCAGGACGCGAGACGAGCGCGGAGAGCTGTACCCCCCATAGGGGGTGTGGCCCTCCGCGTTGAGCCGAGCCACGCGGGGCTCGCTCGACTCTGGCGCCGCCACATGACGGTTGGGGAGCGATCTGGACGACGGCATGGCGAAAGGGCCGGGAGTTTGACACGCTCACCGGCATGAAGAGCACCATGCAGACGACACCGTTGTTGATCTCGCAGCTCCTGCGCTACGGGACCACCCTCCACGCCGACCAAGAGGTGGTGACCTGGACCGCCGACGGCGCGCGGCGGCTCAGCTACGGCGACATGGGCGTGAAGGCCGCCCAGCTGGCCCACGCCCTCCGCGGCCTCGGCATCAACGGCGACCAACGGGTGGCCACGTTCATGTGGAACAACGCCGAGCACCTCACGGCCTACCTCGCCATCCCGTCGATGGGGGCGGTCCTGCACGCCCTCAACATCCGGCTCTTCCCCGAGCAGCTGATCTACACGGCCACCCACGCGGGCAACCAGGTGGTCATCGTCGACAACACCCTGGCCGCTCCGTTCGCCAAGCTGTTGCCCCACCTGAAGACGATGCGCCACGTCATCGTCAACGGCGCGATCGACGCCGACACCCGGGCGGCGCTCGAGGCGGTGGAGCACATCGAGGGCGTCCACGACTACGCGGCGCTGCTCTCCGCGCAGCCCGAGACCTTCGACTGGCCGGACGACCTCGACGAGGACTGCGCGTCGTCGATGTGCTACACGTCGGGCACGACGGGCAACCCCAAGGGCGTGGCCTACTCGCACCGCAGCAACTACCTGCACGCGCTCACCGACGCCCAGGGCCTCGGCGCCCGGCAGGGTGACCGGAGCCTCGTCGTCGTGCCGCTCTTCCACGCCAACGCCTGGGGTTTTCCCTACATCGCGATGCTCACCGGGCTCACCCTGGTCATGCCCGACCGGTTCCTCCAGGCCGAGCCGCTCGCGGCCATGATCGCCGCCGAGAAGGTGTCGACCGGAGCCGGCGTCCCGACGATCTGGAACGACCTGCTGCGCTACCTCGACGAGCACGACGTCGACACCTCGACCTGCCGCCAGCTCATGGTCGGAGGGTCGGCCGCCCCGCCGGCGCTCATCCGGGCCTTTCAAGAGCGGCACGGCATCGAGATCATCCACGGCTGGGGCATGACCGAGATGTCGCCGGTCGGCACCCTCGGGGTCGCGCCGGCGTCGGCCGAGTTCGGTAGCGACGAGTACTGGGCCTACAAGAGCAGCCAGGGCCGCCTCCTCGTCGGCGTCCAGGGGCGGCTCATGGGTCCCGACGGTGGAGAGCAGCCGTGGGACGGCGAGAGCGTCGGCGAGCTCGAGGTCAAGGGCCCGTGGATCACGGCCAGCTACTACCTCAACGGTGAGGAGACCGACAAGGACCAGGCCGAGATGGAGGCCAAGTTCAGCGACGACGGCTGGCTGCGCACCGGTGACGTCGGAGCCCTGACGTCCGACGGCTTCCTCAAGCTCACGGACCGCTCCAAGGACGTCATCAAGTCCGGTGGCGAGTGGATCAGCTCGGTCGACCTCGAGAACCACCTCATGGGTCACCCCGACGTCCAGGAGGCGTCGGTCGTCGGCGTGCCCGACGACAAGTGGGGCGAGCGCCCGCTGGCGTCGGTGGTGCTCAAGCAGGGGTCCTCGACGACCCCGGACGAGCTCTCCGACTACCTCGAGGGGAAGGTCGCGCACTGGCAGGTGCCCGAACGGTGGGCCTTCATCGACGAGGTGCCGAAGACGTCGGTCGGCAAGTTCGACAAGAAGGTGCTGCGGCAGCGCTACGCCGACGGTGAGCTCGACGTCAAGCAGCTCACCTGAGCCCACCTCCAGAACATGAGGAGCGCAGCGCACGGAATTCCGT